>NZ_CEVYEL010000056.1:0-15102 GCF_982403165.1 Longicatena sp. | reverse complement strand
GTATAATATATAGGTAAGATGTCTATCGATGGAATGTGAAAACTTATAAAGCATAAGTTAAGACATGAAATAATAACCAATTTTTTATGTGTACGGATAGCTTACAGTGATATCATAATTAAAAAAATAGGGTATCCTATCAAAAAGGTAGTGTGATAAAAGATAAAAACCAACAAGCATATTGTACTTTATATTGTGTTGCTTTGTGATTATGATACAATAAAATAACCTATTCGCTTTTCATATGTGGATGGTTAAACAAACAGGGAACGATGATTGACGTTAGCAAAGGACAATTTCTGGTAATAAAGAAGCTGAAATGGCGATTTTTACTGTTAAAATATGTATATCACATTGTGCAACGTCTGCATATGCAGATATTTATGGTAAGGCGAATCGTCGTTTAAGAAAATAAAGGAGGAATGTTTATTATGACTGTTTCAACAATAAAAAAAGTATTTCCATATCCCATACAACAAGTATGGAATTTGATGACGTCATTGGACACGTATGCTTGGCGCAGTGATATAAGTGAAATAAAAGTTTTGGATGATCAAAAGTTTCAAGAAAGATCTTTGGATGGTATCACAACCACCTTTACCATTACTAAGAAAGAACCTTATCGGGTATATGCGTTTTCTATTGAGAATAAGAATATGAGTGGCTCTTGGGAAGGTTGTCTTTATGATACAGATGCTGGGACACAAGTGATATTTACAGAAGAAGTAAGGGTGAAAAAATTTTATATGAAACCATTTATAAAAGGCTTTCTACAAAAACAACAGGAAACTTATATGCAGGATCTAGCAAATGCCCTAGATAAACAAGGATAAGATAGGCGTATGGAAAAACCTGAGCTCAGCAAATTTATGAATGCCGAAACCTTTTCTTCCTACTATTATTTAAAAGAGGAGTTAGTGGCTTTTTGTAAGGAACTTGGACTTCCTACATCAGGCAATAAACAAGAATTGACGAAACGGATTGCTTATTTCTTAGAGACTGGTTGTTGTTTACAGCCAAGCAAACGGGTAATAAAAAAAGCCATCCACGAAGATCTTTATTTGACGACGCTTATTGAACCTAATATTATTTGCAGTGAGAAACATCGGACTTTTTTTAAACAACATATAGGATCGTCATTTACCTTTTGTGTTACCTTTCAGAAATGGTTGAAACATCATGCGGGAAAGACTTATGCCGATGCTATCGCAGCATATCACCAGCTTTTACAAGATAAGTCAACGCAGGATTCAAAGATTGGCGAGCAATTTGCGTATAATGCGTATATACGTGCTTATTTTGCTGATCATAAAAATGGCCGTTTACAGGATGCCATAGCTTGCTGGAACTATAAAAAGCAATTAAAAGGGAAGCCTGTCTATGAAAGAGAGGATGAAATTGCAGTGGGCATTCATAACAGCCATTAAATAATCAGATAACGTGATAGAAGGATAAAATGAACATGATACGATCCAAGAAAAAACTAGTTTCTAAAAAAGTATTTGCCAAGCAAATAAAAATATGCTATCATATTTAAGCAATGCGGGCGTGGTGAAATTGGCAGACACGCTAGACTTAGGATCTAGTGCTTCGCGCGTGCAGGTTCAAGTCCTGTCGCCCGCACCAATGGAACAGACTACTTCAGACGTAAGGTTTGAAGTTTTTTTATGTCTGTATGTGTCATGATTCATCTTGTCACTATTCTAATAAAGAATTGTGCATTACATACTTATCACTGGGACAACATAAGTTCCTTTCTATATGCCTCTGCTTCATGTAATACAAGCGATTGAATATATGGATGATAATCTGGGTGAAGCAAAAACATAAAAGCACCGTTGCGACATTTCTGATGATACGCATGCTTCATAAAAAAAGAGTATCCCATAGAACATTTCGGATTACATGCATGTGGATCAAGCAAACGTTTACAAACAGGTGCATGTGAAATGGCTTCCTGCATTTCCAAGGGCAAGGTGTCTAAAACTGCTTCATATTCATTTACATGAGCGCCATAAATCCTTATCAACATCCCTTTTTTTCTGAAGATATAATTTGCAATTGTCTTATTATGCAATACATAAGCAGCGACATAGCCACTTCTGGCTTCTTTAATATGTATCCTATACCCCTGATGAAGAAGCTCTTGATGCAAATTTACTATAAATGCATGGTTTTCTTGCGATACAGCTGTCATAAATTCTGAGAAATCAATGTTTTTTTTCATAAGATTTACACTCCTTTCTTTTCTTGTACGGCGATCCATACCTCAACGTTGCCATCGGCATGATAATATTCTATATCTGGAGCTCCTGCTTTCATTCTTCCTGTGATATAGCCTTTATTTAAAGGTTTATATTTTGACTTTGGCAGCCATTTTGTAATTGCCTGTGCTTCTGTTTTTCCTATTGTCTTTTTCGTACAGGGAAAGATTGCCCATGTCCTTGCAGGAATGGTATATGCAAAAAGATCCCCCTGTACAGCATGATCACTTGCAACAGCAATCATATAGGTAAATTTACGAGAATCATAAGGGTCACTTTGATAAATATGAATACCGAAAAGACCTTGTGTACTATCCTTTGCCATCGCAAGTAAATTCTTATCCAGATGATCTTTTTGAATGGCAGACCAGAATGCAGGAATGGCTTTTCTTGCTTCGCCCTTTTGATTTGTTGTTTCCAGGAAATAGCCTACGACACGTATGCTTTGTTTTTCTTCTATGTGAAATGCGGTTTTCATGTTTTTCTCCTTCTAGTGTTTATGAATAATGGGAATCCAGATCTGACTACTATAATTACTGTCATAGGCATTAGCGTTGCTGTACCATTCTAGTTCTGGACAGGCTGCGTGTTGAAATGGATATTTCATGATCCATTCTTCGTGTAAATATTTCCAACCATTTTGCATGGCTTGTGGTACAGGACCTTGACAATCAAAAATAGCCCAGGTGGTTGCGGGTATGGATATTTCGTAATAGCCTTTGGGCAGAGCGTCATCTGAAATAACCATGAGAGAATAGTTTTGCCTATCGGAGTTAAAATTCTCATAAGGATATAAAGCAAATACGCCTTGTGGTGTACCTTGATCCATCGTTATCAATTGAGAAAACGTTCCATCTCGTTGACATTCGCTCCAAAAAGCAGGAATTTTTGTATATTGTTCCCCTTTTCTATAGTGCATCTTCTTACCGAGCAGACGAAACCCCGGTTTTTGTTTTATTGACCAAGTATAGCGTTGCTTCAAAGCTATCTGCATCTTAGGGATAACACGTAATTGGGCATCAATGTTTCTTGCTTGTGTCGGTGTAATTCCATGAAATTGCTGAAAAGCTTTTGTAAAAGAAGTAGGAGAATCGTATCCATAGCGATAACTTATATCGATGACTCTTAAGTTTGTACTTTTCAAATCATAGCCAGCTAAGGTTAATTTTCTTGATCGAACATATTCGGCAAAACTAATACCGTACATATAGGAAAATACTTTTTGAAAAAAACCTATGGAACATCCAGCTAATTGGGCAATTTCCTCTTGCTTGATAGGTTCTTGGTCGCGTTGTAAATGGTTTTCAACATAATCTATAATATCTTGTAATTTTGTATTCCAATCCATGGGTAGACTCCTTTCCTATTCATTATAACGGAAATAAGATTACATCTCCTCTTATTATATGTCCTATCTGGATAGCTTTTTTTGCTTGTCTTATTTTATCATAGGAAGTAGATAATCATAAACTTTCCTATCAATATAAGGTGAGGAAATAATTGGAATATCTAGGTGAAAATCGCAGATATGGACCGTGCAATCAATATACAGGATGCGTCTTTATCGGATACGGATTTTCTTACCTATCACCGTTTTGTTTTTTGTAAATTCTTTGTAAATCGAACAATTTAGGATAGGAACTTTCTCTAAAACAGTTTATAATAAAAGAAGAGTTCGGTAGGAGGAAACGTTATGAAATACCTGCTGATAAGTGATACGCATGGACAATTAGAAAAGACTCGTAATCTGATATTGCAATATCCTCTTATGGATGGCTATTTTCATATGGGAGATGTGGGCTTTGCCTTGTCGTATCTAGAGCAGTTTCATATTGTCAGAGGCAATCATGACCGTCATACCAGTCTGCCCATGGAATTGCGTTTTACATTAGGAGAACGGAAAGTGCTATGTATGCATGGAAATCGTTTTGATGAAGAAACCGTACAAGAGCTTTTACATATGCAACATCTCAGCGGTGAAGAAATGATGGAAGAATGCATGCGGCGCCTATATGAAAAATTGTCTGATTATACAAAACGGCAGGGCTGTGATACGCTGTTTTTCGGTCATACGCATGAGCAGTGTTGTGTGGAATATGAAGGTGTTACCCTGATCAATCCAGGCTCGCTTAGTTTTGGGATGAATGGTGCCGGTTATGCTATCGTTGAAATTGAGGGGAAACATATCCATGCGGAAATGAAAACATTACCCAACCTATAAAAGATAAGAGAGGAAAGAAAGTATGTTCACAAAAATTTTAACAAAATTAGGCTTTACGAAAGAGGAAACCAGCTGGATATTATACGATGTCGGTAATTCAGCACAAGTATTAACGACCTGTACGGTGATTTTCCCTTTATTGATAGCGAAGATTACACCGGGTGACAGCAGTGTCTATGTTGGATGGGCAAATGCTATTTATGCGATTATTCTGGCATTGATATCGCCGGTCTTAGGTACGATGGCAGATTATAAAGATAAAAAGATGCGAATGTTTAAATTCTTCTTATATATGGGAATCTTTGGCGGTTTTGCCTTAGCCTTGCCGTTCATTGATTACAAGATGGCTTTGCTTGTTTTTGTTATCGCCATGCTGGGGTATAATGGTTCCATTATCTTCTATGATGCTTTCATCGTGGATGTTTGTGATGATGAACGTGTGGATAAAGTCAGTGCAGCCGGCTATGCCTGGGGGTATATCGGCTCGGTGTTACCGTTTTTGATTTTTGTCATTCCTTTTGCGGCAGTTACATTGTTTGGTGATAAAGTAACGGGTGACTTGGTGATTGGTTCCTTTACTTTAACCTATCGCATGGCATGTGGAATAACGATGGGATTGGCAGTTTTATGGTGGTGGATCTATTCACGTCCAATGTTAAAAAATGTCAAACAAAAGAACTATCATGAACCGGTTCCTCATGTAATAAAAGAATCGTTCGCTCATTTGTGGCATACCTTTCGGGATGTTAAGAAAAATAAAAATATCTTCCTTTTCTGTATCTCTTATTTCTTTTATATCGACTGTGTGAATACAGTCATTAAAATGGCAGTATCCTTAGCAACCGAAATGGGAATTACGGATACGATGAGTTTAGTAGTTGTTATCTTTATCAATATCATCGCTTGTCCTTTCTCCATCTTATTTGGTAAATTGGTAGGAAATTTTGGCTCCAAGAAAATGATCTATGCCGGCATCATTGGATATATCGGGGTGGTTGGCTGTGGTGCCATGATACAAAGCAATCCATCCTTTATCTGGTTAGTGGCTTTATTGGTGGGTATGTTTCAGGGAGGTATTCAATCCGTATCACGTTCCTATTTTGCGAAACTGATTCCTGATAAGGCAGATAGCAATGAGTTCTTTGGTTTCTTCTCTGTGTTCTCGAAATTCTCGGCTATTTTAGGACCTATCGCGGTATCCATCATCATCATGATAACAGGAGAAACCCGTTATGGAATTCTGGGATTGATTCCTATGATGGTGTTAGGAATGATTTTCTTGATGTTTGTGAAGGATCCTGAAAGTGAACAAAAGTTTAGGAAAAAGAAAAAAGTTTAAAATAGAGAAATTTCATCTTTAGCTAAATAAGGTTACATAAATAATAAGTCTTTTGCTGATAGACACAAAAAAAGCAATTCCTTTAACAAAACAGGAATTGCTTTTTTCAATGTACTTGTTGCTTCATTTTTAATAAGAAGCTGTATTCTTTTGATTGTAGCGTTATCCTTACTGATGTTGACGAATCAGATTTAAGGTACCACCGGCCTTGATGGTTTCAATATCTAATGCCGTAAGATGATGTGCTACCTCAAAACAGTATCCTTTGGTAATGTTTTGTACCTGTAAAGGCACATCTACTTGAAGATCTGATAGATGTTCAATCTTTAATTCATCCATTTCATCAATGGTATCATAATCTTTTTCATTCACAAAGGTCAAAGGAAGAATGCCAAAGTTAATCAGATTGGCACGATGGATACGGGCAAAACTTTTGGCAATGACGGCTTTGATACCTAGATACATAGGTGCTAATGCGGCATGTTCACGAGAAGAACCTTGTCCATAATTCGCGCCTGCTACAATATAGCCACCACCATGTTGTAAACAATCATCATGGAAGCTTGCTTTAACATTCATAAAGATAAATTCACTGATCTTTTCAATATTGGAACGATATGGCAATACCTTTGCGCCGGCTGGGGCAATATGATCTGTTGTGATATTATCTTCTACCTTGATCATGACCTTCTTATCAATAACATCATCTAACGGTGTGTTGATAGGCAATGGTTTGATATTTGGACCGCGGATAACTTCTGTTTCTGCTGCAGTCTGTGCATCTGGTACAATGACCATGGAATCATCAATGGCAAAGGTTTCAGGATCGTTTGGTATCGTGTAATCAATCGTTCTTGGATCTACGATATAACCGGCTAAAGCACTTGCAGCTGCGGTTTCAGGGGAAACTAAGCATACTTTAGCACTAAGTGTTCCACTTCTTCCATAGAAGTTACGGTTAAAGGTACGTAGTGATAAAGCATTGGTAATAGGAGATTGTCCCATGCCGATACAAGGGCCACAAGTACTTTCTAAAATTCTAGCACCGGCAGAGATCATGGCTGATAAACCACCATTTTGGGCAATCATGTTTAATACCTGTCGAGAACCCGGTGAAATGACCAGACTGACATTTTCATCAATGGTCTTACCTTGTAGAATGTTAGCAACGCTCATCATATCGCGATAAGAGGAATTGGTACAGCTGCCGATGGCAACTTGATCGACCTTTAAGCCTAGTACTTCAGAAATAGGCAGGACATTGTCCGGAGAATGGGGCATGGCAATCATTGGTTCTAAGGTTGTTAGATCAATTTCAATGACTTTATCATATACCGCATCTTCATCTGCAACGATTTCTACCCAATCTTCTTCACGTTGCTGCTTTTTTAAAAAGTCTTTTGTTACTTCATCACTTGGGAAAACGGAGGTTGTTGCGCCTAATTCTGCTCCCATATTCGTAATTGTAGCACGTTGGGGAATGCTTAAAGAGGCAACGCCATCTCCACTGTATTCAATGACACTGCCTACCCCGCCTTTTACACTTAACAGCTGTAAGACCTTTAAGATGATATCTTTACTGGAAACACCTTTTGTCAAGGCACCATGTAATTTCACATTGATAATATGTGGCATGTTTAAATGGAAAGCTCTACCCGCCATGGCACAGGCTACATCCAAACCACCGGCACCGATAGCTAAAGCTCCCATACCTCCGGCAGTTGGAGTATGAGAATCACTTCCTAATAATGTTTTGCCGGGAATGGCAAAGCGTTCCAAATGAACTTGATGACAGATCCCATTTCCTGGACGTGAAAAGCGGATACCGTGTTTCATAGTGACCGTTTGTAAATACTTATGGTCATCGGCATTTTCAAAACCGCTTTGTAAGGTATTATGGTCGACATAGCTGATGGACAATTCGGTTTTTACCTGCTCGACGCCCATCGCTTCTAATTGCAGATACGCCATAGTGCCAGTAGCGTCCTGTGTTAATGTCTGATCAATATGAATGGCGATTGGCTCGCCGCGTTTCATCTCACCCTCGATGAGATGTGCGCTGATGATTTTCTCAGTTATCGTTGGCATAAATTCTCTTCCTTTCTCATATACAGGTAACATTATATCATAAATCATGAAAATATTTCATTGATTTTATGAAAAATATGATGTAATATTGAAAGTAACTTGAAAGTGAGAGGTGAGCCTTATGATTGATGCATTGCACACATTTTATCAAAAATCGAAACAGTATTCGGATATTCCTAATGAATTGTTTCATAAATATAATGTCAAAAAAGGATTGCGTAATGATGATGGTACGGGGGTTCGCGTCGGTCTGACACGCATTGCAGATGTCGTCGGTTATAAATATGTAGATGAAGTAAAAACAGATGATGAAGGGAAGTTATATTATCGTGGTATCGAGCTTCGCGATATTATAGCGAATATTAGCAAAAATCAGGTATGTGGGTATGAAGAAACCTGTTTTTTATTACTGTTTGGCTATTTGCCTAATCGTGAGGAATTACAAGATTTTTGTAAGATTTTAAAGGATCACTATGAATTGCCGGATGATTTTTTGGAAACCAAATTTCTGCATATGCCGGGTAAAAATATTATGAATCGTTTACAACAAGCGGTGTTGGCACTTTATGATTATGATGATGCTGCCGATGATATCAGCGTGGAGAATACGCTAGAGCAAGGCTTGAATATCTTGGCCAAATTACCAAGCATCATCTGCTATGCCTATCAGAGCAAGATGCATCGCTATAATAAGAAATCATTGGTCATCCATCCGGTTCAGCAAAAGCTGTCCATCGCGGAAAATATTTTATATATGTTAAGGAAAGATCATCGCTTTAGTGAATTAGAGGCGAGAATTTTGGATATGATGCTAATCGTACATGCAGATCATGGCGGTGGGAATAACTCTACTTTTACAAATGTAGTCATTTCTTCTACCGGAACTGATATTTATTCTTCGATCGTTGGTGCTATTGGCAGCATGAAAGGACCTCGTCATGGAGGCGCCAATTTAAAGGTCAGTTCCATGATGAAAGAAGTTATTCGTGAAATTGGCTATACGGATAATGATGTGGAAATCAAGGCATTGTTGTATCGCATATTAAATAAGGAGTTTTATGATTGCAGCGGTCTGATCTATGGAATGGGTCATGCCATTTACACATTGAGTGATCCGCGCAGTGAGGTGTTGCAGGGTTATATTGAAAAGCTGGCTGAAAGCAAGCATAAGTCGAATGAATATGAATTCTATCAGCGTTTTGAGCGGTGTGCCAAAGAGGTAATATGGGATGTCAAAGGCATTCATGTCTCTAGTAATGTCGATTTCTATAGTGGTTTTGTATATGAGATGATGGGCATACCTGAAGATTTGTATACACCATTGTTTGTGACAGCAAGAACTGTCGGCTGGCTGGCACATAACATTGAAAATAAAGCATATGATGGCAGGATTATGCGTCCGGCTACGAAATATGTAGGAGCCGTAAAAGAGTATGTAAAAATGGAGGAGCGTTAGTATATGAAAACAATTACCGTATTTAAGGGAGATGGCATTGGGCCTGAAATTGTAGATGCCGTTTTAAAAATTTTAGAGGCTGCCAAAGCCCCCTTATCTTATGAGTGTTTTGAAGTAGGGGCAGCAGAATATGAGCGTCATGGGAAACTGATTCCGGATGCTGCCTTTGCGTCCTTTGAAAAAAATAAAGTACTTTTAAAAGCACCAATTACGACACCGATCGGTAAGGGATTTCGTTCCTTAAATGTCACGCTGCGTAATAAGTATGACCTTTACGCAAACATTCGCCCTGCGAAATCAAACAGCGCCGTAAAGACCAGATTTGAGAATGTGGATATCGTGACATTTCGTGAAAATACAGAGGATCTGTATGTCGGAGTGGAAGAACAGATTGATGAAAATACTGTACATGCGACAAAAATCATTACGCGCAAGGCAAGTGAACGTATTATTCATGATGCTTTTGCTTATGCGAAAGAGCATGGAAGAAAAAAGGTCACTTGTGTGCATAAGGCGAATATTTTGAAGATGAGTGATGGTTTGTTTTTAAATATTTTTCAAACGATTGCCAAAGAATATCCTGATATTGAGGCAGATGATAAGATTGTTGATAATGTATGCATGCAGCTAGTCATGCATCCAGAAACCTTTGACGTCATGGTCATGCCTAATCTGTATGGTGATATCGTATCAGATCTTACCAGTGGTCTAATTGGTGGTTTGGGACTTTTGCCAAGCTGCAATTTGGGTAGTGAATATGCAATGTTTGAGGCAGTGCATGGCTCTGCACCGGATATTGCCGGAAAGCATATTGCCAATCCAACCGCTTTGTTGTGGAGCGCCTGTATGATGCTAGAGAATCTAGGTATGGAAGATATTGCCACTAAGATTCGCAATGCTGTTGATGCGGTGTTAGAGGAAGCTAAGGTGCTCACTCCTGATCTTCATGGCAATGCAACTACGCAAGCTTATCGAGATGCTATCATTGCACATTTATAGACAAGAGCGTTTTCATGATATAAATAATGCCAAATATGGCAGATAGAAATAAAAATGATGCTAGGATGACGTAGTGTAAAATATACGTTATAGGGGCATCATTTTTTTTGCTGGCTCGCATGCGCGTAGCGTAACTAGAATTACGCATATAATGAGCTATGATATAGGTGAGAGTAAGTGAATATTTTGCATTCTCACATCGGGCTATGAGAATAAACATAGTATGAAAATAATCAGAAAAGTAAGAATTTCGGCAACGGTTTTATATGGTATTAATTTGTTAGAAATAAACGATCTTCCTTGTTCTTTTTAGAACATTAGTGTTGAGTTTATAATCATACAGAAAATAATTAAACGCTTACATTTGTCAATGAAAGAGGTTACATAACTCACTTGTGAATACAAGATCTTTTTTCTATAATGAGGATAGCACCTGTACTCACAGGGTAAAAAAGAAAAGGGAAAGGAGAAACAATGACAAAAAAAGTATTAAAAGCTGCAACAGTGCTCATGACCTGTTCGATGGTGGTAAGCAGCATCGCTCCAACTTCTATCGTAGCGGCCACAAATCCAAAGATGGTTTCCCAAATGCAAAAAAGCATAGAGGAAATGACACTATCTGATTTTATTGGGGGAGATAAGGATGTGCAAGAAAATCGCATTCTCTTAAAAAATACGGGTGGCGATAACTTTGCGGTAAGTAATGAAATCAATGAGCTGGTCAATGATTTTCATTACAGCGCTGATGTTGAACTCACGGCTGGTGGTGAAAATTCAGCGGCTCTGGTATTTGGCATAGGGGATAAAGATAAACCTTCGACTACATGGAAAGGAGCCAATGTTGTTAGGGAACAAGATGGCAACATCATGCGTGTCTTCAAGGTCCCGGCGGGAGAAGATTATGCCGAGCAAATCCAATTAACAGATTATGATATCACGAAGAAAATTCACTTAGATCTGGATGTAAAAGCAGATGGTACCTTTATTTATAAGGTGCAAAGTGAAGGTGGCAGTTTATATCAGATGGAAGGTAAAATCGATGCATGGGTAGGAGGCTATATCGGTATTTTGACCTTTAAAACAGAAGCTGCCTATTCTAACATAAAATTTACGGACAGAACGATTCGTACCGTAGATAATTTCAAAACAAATATTGAAAATTTGAGAGGACTTCAAGGTATTTGGACAAAAGGCGAGGATGGTCTTACATCCTCTGGAACCGGTGATAACTTCGCCATATCCGATACTAAAAGTCAAGATTTTACTTATCAGGTGCATACGGTCAATAAACATGGTAAAGGCGCAGGAGCTTTATTGTTCCGTGTCGAAAACCCTAACGATCCTAAAGCTGGTTGTTATGCATTTAACGCCGATTACACAAATAACATCTTCAAATTATTTGAATTTCCAACAGGTGGCAGTTTAGCTGAAATTCCGCTAAGTGAAGTGGCACCGAATGAAGATGGTTCCTATGATTTGAAAGTTACTGTAGTTGGCTCTGATATTTATGCTTATGTCAATGGAAAAGGGGTTGCACATGTTCAGGATGATCGTCATCGTGATGGATATTTAGGCCTGCTTACTTGGGATGGCAGTGTCGTATATCAAAATTTATATTATCAAAATGAAACAGAACGTCCAAACATTTCAGAACCGGAATTAACAACACTTGCATTAAGTGATGGTGTAAGTATTACACCAGCTATTGATCCACGTACTACCATTTATGGTATGGATATAGCTGCCGGTATTGATGAAGTGACATTGAAGCCTAGTGGCAATGGAAAGGTCTATATTACGATAAAAGATCGCAATTTACGCGTGACACGTCCACGTGAAGAAGTGAAAGATGCTTATACATTGCGTGCTGATGATTTTGAAACTAACTTTGCCAATGTCATGATCAGTGTTGAACGTGATGGTTTTACAAAAACCTATCAATTTGCTGTGAATAAATGGTTTAGCAATGAGGAATTGGCAGCTCAAGAAAATCGTGCGCAGTTCCATGTAACACCACAAATCAATTTCATGAATGATCCAAATGGTATGGTATATGATTCTACCGATGGCTATTGGCATTTGTTTTATCAGTATTCACCAAATAATAACTTTTATAAACAATCATGGGCACATGTTCGTTCAAAGGATCTCGTGAATTGGGAACAACAGCCTCTAGGTATCCAGATTGATGATCTTGGATTAATCTTCTCTGGATCTGCGGTAGAAGATAAGGATAACACTTCTGGTTTCTTTACGGATAATCAAGAAGGGGATTCTAAATTAGTAGCTATTTTTACTTATCATAATGAAAAGAATGGTAAACAATCACAAGCCATTGCATATTCAAAAGATCATGGAACAACTTGGATCAAATATGAAGGAAATCCAGTCTTGCCAAATGAAGGAAATACACTTAGTGGAAATGATTTCCGTGATCCTAAAGTATTTAAGATCGATGGGGATACAAAATGGTATATGATTACTGCGGGTGGCGCTGCCCAGCTGTTTGCAAGTGAAGACTTGAAAACATGGACACGCACACAAAATCTTACGTATAAAAATGGTGATCAGATTTATTCAGAATGTCCGGGGCTTATTCCTGCAAAAGTGAATGGAACCGGTGAGCAGAAGTGGATTTATAACGGTAGTGCCGGTTTCTATGTCATCGGTCACATGGAAAGAGATGGCGATGTTTTCAAATGGGTAGCTGATACCGATCGTATCAATGTGGATTCTAATGAAGATCCATGGCGTGGTTTTGGAAAATATGCAACCATGACATTCTTTGAAGATGGTACCGGAAAGAATCGTCAAATCGGAATCAGCTGGCTGCAAGACTTTACAGAGTTTGATGGCAAGATATATAAAGGGTCACAATCTCTGCCACAGGAATATGGTTTGATAACCGATCGTGATGGTAAATATGTAGTAACTAGTAATGTGGTTGAAGAAGTCAATAAACTGCGGGACCAAGAACATATCCTATATCAGACAGCAAATAAGAAAGTTTCCGCAAACGATGATAATATATTACGTGGTGTATCAGGTATTTACTATGATGTAGAGGGTACGTTTACACTAGGCAGTAGTAAAGAATTTGGCTTTAAACTGCGTCAAGGCGGTGGAAAAGAACTTATCTATAAATACGATGTGGTAAATAAAAAGATGGTACTGGATGCTAGAAATGCTGGTCATTATATGAACAGTGGTAATTTCTCTTATCAGTTGACACCATTAGAAGGAAATAAAATCAAACTGCGTATTTTAGTTGATCAAGGTGCTGTAGAAGCATTTGGTAATGATGGTGAAGCAAATATTTCAACAACACTTTATCAAGATAATCATAATATTGCCATGTCCTTTTTCACAAACGATGGGGATGTAACGATTGATGATCTAAAGATTTATGATATGAAGTCTATGTATAGCAAAAAATCGGGAAGTGAGACGGCGAAAACACAGCTATACGTATCCGCTAAAGAGCGTGTTCATGTAGATACAGAATTCACGGTTGATGCAAATGTGTATCCAAATCTAAGTGAAATGAACGATATCAAGTGGACACTTCCTGAAGGCTTACAAATCGTTAAAGAAGAGAAAGGCAGTATTACAGTAAAAGCTTTAAAGGCCGGTGTCTATCGGATTCAGGCAACGGTAGGGGAGTTAAGTGATGAAGTTAGTGTACAAGCTATTGTACCATCACTAGATTCTAATATCACAAATTGGAATACCAATGAGGTTTGGGAAATCACTGAGGAAGGTATGGAAGGGAAAAATACCGGTGGAGATAGCTTCCAATTAAGTGATACGAAGATTTCTAAGGATCAGCCATTTGTATTAGAAGCTGATATGAGCATCAAGGAAGGTATTGCGGCCGGTTTAGTATTTGGTGTAAAAGATAAAAATGCTCCTACATCATTATGGTTCTGTGTAAATGTGGAACGTAATGAAAATGGCGCAATCGCAAAAATCTTTAAAAATATGAATGGCCAAGACTGGCATATTGATAAACTATTACCACCAGCAATTGTGGATGCGGATACATATCATTTGAAGGTTGCTTATGATGGTAAGGGAACCTTGACCTATTATGTGAATGATCTACAGATTGCACAGAAAAGTGATGCAGATATTGTAGATGGCTATATTGGTGTACAAACCTTTAGATCTACAACCGTCTTTAATCATATAAAGGTGGCATTCCCACAAGCAGTTGTAAACGATGTTACATTGCCTGAAGAGGTACTAGTAGCCTTTAAAGAAAATAATGTGACAGCGAAACTGCCAAAAGATGTCATGGTAACATTGGATAATGGAAATGTGTTAAAAGAAACGATTTCTTGGGATCTTAGCAACATCGATACTGCTGTATCTGGTGATTACAAGGTCAAAGGCACAGTTTTAGGAAAAGAAGTAGAATTACGTGTCTTTGTACAGGCTGATAAAACAGCTTTGAAGAAGATCATCGAGCAGGCAGATACGTATGAAGCAGATGCTTATACAGAAGAAAGTTATCTGAATCTTATGACAGTTGTAACAAAAGCAAGGGAAGTTCTGAAAGATGATAAGGCAACACAGGATGCTGTAAATGCACAGGTAACAGCAATCGAAAAAGCTATTGCAGCTTTGGAAAAGGAAGAAAAACCAATTGTTGTAGATAAAGCAGAACTGAAAAAAGCGTTAGATAAAGCTAAAGCTGTACAGGCAGATGGCTACACAAGTGCAAGCTATGCGA
>NZ_CEVYEL010000055.1:0-15398 GCF_982403165.1 Longicatena sp. | reverse complement strand
GGAACCGTACGTACGGTGGTGTGAGAGGGTGATTTATTTCACCCTACTCGATTTGATAAGGTTAAGTGTTTTAGCATACTTTTACGTTTGTATGGGGAATATTTGATATTATGAATGGTGTGATAAAAGCGTAAAAAATTGCTTATCTTTATCATCATGATCAATGGAAAGAATTCTGTTATTTCTCTGCATCGTGTTATAGCAGTATGGTAATCGCTTTATGATGATTTTGGATCTTGGCACAATGCACGCTTCCTCCATCTTCTCCATCTAAGGTCCATGGTATTGCTTGATCACAAGTAATCGTCAAAGCAGAAGTTGTCAGAAAATGCATCCAGGTAGTATTTACTTCGCGTTTTAATAAGGCCGTTATAATATTTTGCACATCTAATAGATTATTCGGTACGCGCAGTAAAAGTACTTCAAATAAACCATCATCTAATTTGGCATGTTCCCCGGTGATAGAAGTAAAGCCTGCCACATAACGTGAATTGGTTATACAGCCAAAGATACAATCCTCCTCAATACGCATATCTTTTGTTTCTAAAACTATATGATAACGTGGGATATGGGTCAGCTGCTTAATGCCTTCCAAAAAATAAGCAGCCTTGCCAAAGGTGTTTTTACTTCCTTGAGGTGTCGAATAGGAGATTTCGGTGAACAGACCAAAGGCGGCAACATAGGTGAAATAGCGTTTGTTGAACTGACCGATATCACAAGCAAAAGGCGTTGGTGTTGCCAGATGTTCCATCAGCTTACCAGGACTTTTTGCTAATTTCAGTGTTGAGGCAAAATCATTAACGGTTCCCGTTGGAAGATAAGCGACTGCCGGTTTTTGTGCCACCTTCATTAGACCGCTGATAACTTCATTCCATGTGCCATCTCCTCCACAGCATAACAGTAAATCAAATTGTTCGGCCTTTTCTTCAACCAATTGGCGTGCATGGTTACCATACTGTGTCACAAATACCTTGACTTCATCTTCCATAGCACAAAATGCATTGCATAAGGTAAATAAATTTGCTTTGGCATTTCCTTTACCGGCTTTTGGATTGACAATAAGCATGACTTGCCGCATGGTATCACCTCCTGCATATAACTAACATTATAATGAAAAAGGCCAAAAATTACCAATAATTTATCGTAATCTTTTTCTATTCGTTCATGTAGCAGTCAAACTTACGCATATATATAAGCAGACGTAATTGAAAATTCAAAGAAAAAAGGTTTCTTTTTTGACCCCATTTCGATATACTGTTTAAGGAAAGAAAGAAGTGAAAGAATGAAGAGTGATCAACTGCTGAATGTCGTAGGATATGCCGGTAAATTATTAATTGAGAGTGGAGCGGAAATCTATCGGGTGGAAGAAACCATGGTCCGCCTATGCCACAGTTTTCATGAGGTACAGGATGCGGAAAGTTTTGTTACGCCAACCGGTATCATGTTGTCAATCACGGTGGATGGTAAGACTTCGACAAAAATCATGCGCGTACATTCAAGAGGGGTCGATCTAAATTGCATTGACCGTATCAATGCATTGTCAAGAAGAGCGAGTGAAACTGCTTTTTCTTTAGAAGAATTGAATCAACAATTGCAGGAAATTGGTCGAAAAGAGCGTTATTCATTTGGGATGACCTTACTATTCAGTGCGCTTAGTGCAGGAGGTTTTGCCATCTTCTTTCAAGGCAGTATGTTAGAGGCAGGCTGTGCCTTTTTCATCGGTTTGATTATTAAAGCAATTACGTGGTTTATGGAACAGCGAGATTTAAATAATTTTTTCATTAATGCGATTGGAGCGGCTTTTGCGGCGATGGTTGCATTAGGTCTGCATAAGTTGTTAGCGAATACGGATGTTGATATTATGATTATTTCCAGCATTATGTTATTAGTGCCGGGACTGGCAATCACCAACGCCATACGGGATACGGTTGCCGGTGATTATTTATCCGGAGTTGCCAGAGCCTGTGAAGCATTTTTAGTGGCGATTGCCATTGCGGTAGGCATCGGTTTTATCTTAAGTATTTTCATGGTACAAGGAGGTGTCTGATATGCTGAATCTGGGCAGTGTGATGATTTCCAGTTTTCTTGCCAGCTTAGGATTTGGGGTGTTATTTAATATCAAAGGAAATAAATTATTACTAGCTGGTATTGGCGGCAGTATTGGCGGTGTTGTGTATCAATTGTCCATGCAGTATGGCTGTAGTGAAATGATGGCGATGTTTTTGGGATCTATCGCTTTTTCACTTTATTCAGAAATCTTAGCACGTATCTGTAAGACACCGGTCACGACCTTTATCATTTGCGCCTTAATTCCTTTGGTACCCGGTGGTGGTATGTATCGCATGATGTTACAGGCGATCCAGGGACATGTAGATGAGGCATTAAATATTGGCTTAGATACGATTAGTATTGCAGGCGTTTTGGTGTTAGGTATCTTAATGGTTTCAACAATCATGCGCTCAGTTTTTAAAACGAAACGGCAGGTGAAAAGAAGTGAGAACTAATGTGGAATTATTAGCTCCGGCAGGAAGCTTTGAGGCATTGCAGGCAGCCGTTCAAAATGGTTGTGATGCAGTATATTTAGGAGGAACTATGTTTGGCGCAAGAGCATTTGCGCATAATTTTGATGATACGCAGATGGAAACGGCAGTTAAATATGCACATGTATATGGTGTGCGGGTATATGTAACCGTGAATACACTGCTTTATGAGAAGGAAATGGAAGAAGTCATAGCGTATGTAAAACGTTTGCAGGATATGGATGTCGATGCTTTGATCATTCAGGATGTCGGCTTATTTACCTTGCTGCATGAGCGATTTCCGGATATGGAGTTACATGCATCTACACAGATGCATATTCATAATCCGCAAGGCATTGCGATGTTACAGAAAATGGGGGCAGCCAGAGTGGTTGTTCCAAGAGAAACAACGATTGAAGAAATTCGCGAATATGCAAAACTTGGCGTAGATTTGGAAGTGTTTGTACAAGGGGCTTTATGTGTATCGTATTCCGGGCAGTGTCTGATGTCTTCTCTGACTTTGGCACGCAGTGGAAATCGAGGAGAATGTGCCCAATCCTGTCGAATGCAATATACATTGGAAGAAGATCATCATGGTTTACACAAAGAAATCACGACCAAAGGGCAGTATTTGTTAAGCCCAAAGGATTTAAATACCTTAGAACAAGTACCAACCTTAATTGAGGCAGGGATAGCATCCTTTAAGATTGAAGGCAGAATGAAGCGTCCAGAATATGTAGCCTTAATGTGTGCCTTATATCGTAAAGCAATAGATGCGTATACTCGTAAGGAAACGTTTCATGTAGATGCTGCTATGAAACAGGAAATGGAAAAAGTGTTTCATCGTGGCTTTACCAGCGGACATCTCTTTCACCAGGTTGGAAGTGCGTTAATGAATCCGCTGCGTCCCAATCATATGGGCGTGCGTGCAGGTATCATTGAACAGATCAGCAAAGATAAGATGACCGTAAAATTGGTAGATGATTTACATCAAGGAGATGGTGTGCGTATTTTGAAAGCCAAAGGGGATGAGGGCTTTCGTGTCAATCGTATGTATCAAAATGGCTTATTAGTGAATCACGCAAAAAAGAATGAACGCATTCAATTGGATAAAACCGGTTATGTGGAAAAAGGCAGTATATTGTTAAAGACGAGTGATTGTCAACAGCTGGAAGCTTTGCGAGCATCCTATGAGCAGCGTTCACGTACCATTCCCATTCAAGCATCCTTTTCCATGCAGCTTCAGAAAAAAGCAAAATTGATCGTTAAAGATGAGCAACAGCATCAAGTGGAAGTCTTTTCCGATATGCCATGTGAAAAAGCAATGAAAACCCCTTTATCTAAGGAACGCATCCTGGCACAACTACAAAAAACAAAGGATACGCCATTTGCTATCAGCTGCTGTGATATGAGTGATGTTACAAGTGATGGCATTTTGCCTATTAAGGAATTGAATCGCATGCGCAGAAAGGCATTGGAGCAATTGCAGAAACTGCGTGAAGTACGAAATGGTGTTCGACGTTTTGCAGAAGAAAAAGCAAAGGTTATCGCTTTGCCATCAATGCGTGAAGTCATGATTGTCGTACATACAAAAGAACAATATGAAGTATGTCGTGAAGAAGGTTTTTCTTCTATTTACATAGCGGATGTCAGCTTATATCAAACTTTACGACAAGCCAATGAAACAGTCTATTTACGTGAAGAGCGCGTAAAAAAAGATGCTTATACACAACCTCATACTTTAATTCAAGAAACGGCAGGATTAAGTTTTGCTCAAGCTCATGCCGGAGATACTTCTTTGAATATCACAAATTCTTATAGCGCTGCTTTTGCCTTTGCAAACGGTGTGGACATTCTTACCTTATCAGTGGAACATACCCCGGATACCATACAGGAATTAACCACGGCATTTCAAAAGTGTTATCATAGAACAGGCAATTTTGCTGTACAACTATATGGTCATGTGGAATTGATGCTGAGTGAATATTGCCCGATACAGGCATGTCTAAAGGATGATGGTAAGAAACAGTGTGGTTTATGTCGAAAAGCAACACGCTATAATCTGAAGGATTTGAAAGGGCATCGCTATCCGATTTTAAGTGATGTACACTGTCGTATACATTTATTGAGTGAGGATGCCTATGATCATATCGCAGAATGGAAGGCGTATCAAAAGCTTGGTATCACTTCGGCACTTATTGTCTTTACGATAGAAGATGCGCATAAGACACGACGTGTTTTGCGGAAAGTGAAGGAACAGGTTCATGTCGACTAAGGTATCTTCAAATCGGCTATTGAATGATCGTGTGCATCGGCTATATCTGCATTATCTTTTCCCTACGCTGATTGCGATGGCGAGCAATTCCTTGTATTGCCTGGCAGATGTCTTCTTTATTTCCAAAGGTGCCGGCAGTACCGGTTTAGCGGCATTGAATATCGCTATGCCATTGTTTACACTATATTCTGCTATCGGCTTAACATTTGGAGTTGGGGGAGCTACGATCATGTCCATTGCGGAAGGAACAGGACATATGCAAGAAAGAAATCAGGCATTTACTTGCAGTGTGTTGGGCATGAGTGTAATAGGATTGTTTATTGCGGTTTTTGGGACGATATTTGCTCAACCTTTTGCCTACATGTTAGGAAGCAGTCAAGAGCTTTTGCCACATGTTATGGAATATATGCGTCCAATCAATGCTTGTGCCATGTTTTTTGTCATTAATTATGCCGGCAGTATCTTATTACGTAATGATCATGCCCCCAAGCTTGCCATGCAGGCTACCTTATGTGGCAATATTACGAATATCATCTTAGATTATCTTTTGGTCATGGTCTTTGGCATGGGGCTTTTTGGTGCTTCCATTGCGACTGCTTTATCAGCCGTATTAAGTTTATTGTTTATGTTGCCACATTTTTTCTTTAAGCAAAATACGGTGCACTTTTGTAAGAATATCTTTTCTATTGAAGTATGGAAACGTATGCTGATGAATGGAGCCGGTAGCGGTGTGTTGGAAATCAGTGCCGGAAGCGTAGTGCTCATTTTTAATTATGTTATTGTCCAAGAGGCAGATCAGCTATTCTTAGCTGCTTATGCCATCGTCACCAATATCGCTTATGTTACCAAAGGGTTATTAAATGGCTTTGCCCAGGCCGCACAGCCAATTATATCGACGAATTATGGGGCAAGACAAAAAAAGCGGACCCAGCAGGCATTTCATATATCCTTAATTGCCAGCTCTCTTTTTGCGTTACTTTTATACATCCTTTTTCTCCTTTTTCCTAACACTGTGGCTGCCATTTTCAGTGATGGAGATATGCAGCTTATTGCCAGTGCCGGGGATGGCATTCGCTTTTATTTTACAAGCTTGTTTTTTACGGCCATCATCACCATGATTCTATATTATTTGCAAGCCATTGAATGTAGCCGTGCTGCTACTATTTTGGCTCTTTTGAAAGGATTTGTCTTTGTGATCATATCATTATTTATCATGGTCCATCTATTTGGGATGAATGGCATTTGGTTTACGATTACGCTGGCAGAAGGATTGGCAGTACTCAGTGGTTTCTGGCTGTTAAAAAAGTTATGAAAAATTGATAATAAAATACAGTCGTTGTATCGTTATGTAGAAAATATAAGAAAAACACCCTTCGCTTACCTGTTCGCAAAACAGCAGTCTTCTTAAAGGGTGTTTTCTTATGTCTTTATGAAGGAGTAATTTTAAAAGATCAATCAATAATATGCGGATCAATCTCATTGAATCCTTCGCCGTAACGATGTAGACGATAGGTAGCCGGTCCTTTGATCAATTCACCGGTATAGGAAAAACGAGAACCATGACATGGACAATCCCAGGTCTTATCCATGGCGTTAAAATGGCAAACACAACCTAAATGCGGACAAGTCACATCGACGATATGCAGAATTTCTTCCTCATCACGATATACACCATAAGTATGATCATCAATCTGCACTAGTTTCCCTTCACCGATATCAGGATATTGGTCATCGGGATGTTTAAATTTACCTTTAATAAATTCATAGGCAACGTTTAGATTTTCCTTTACAAAAGGTAGGGAGAAGATATCCGACATCCGTTGTGGTGTAAATATTACGCGATATTGGCTGCGTTTACCTAGTGCATGTGCACATAAAAGCTTTCCGGCGATATTTGCACTGGTATTGCCCCATTTAGAAAAACCGCTGGCAAATAACAAGTTTTCATTATGCTTATCTAATTTACCAATGAAGGGGATATGGTCAAAAGAGATATAATCTGAATTGCTCCAACCGGCTTTTACATCACCAATGCTAGAACTTTGGGCAGCTTCTTTGAGCATTTCCTGCAAATCGCTGCTATCCTGCTGACCGCTTTTACCGCTGTTTCCTCCGATTAAAATGCCATCTCTGATGGAGTTCCAGGAACGCATCGGGGTATCGATTGATAATGCCGTACAGTCTTCTCCATGATAGTCACAAAGTAAAATTGTTTCTTGATCACAGCGCATGCGGGCGAAGTAGAAATGTCCATGATCCAATATAGGAAACTGCGTGGCAAGAATGACTTTTTTAGCATGAATACGTTGATTGTTACAAAGCAGTGTATAACTGCCATCTGCTTCTTCTTGCAAGTCACTCACGGGAGAATGCTCATAAAGTGAAACGCCTGCATCACGAAGCACCTTAGCCAAACCGCAAGCATATGCATAAGGATCATACACTGCCTGATAATGCATGATAAGTCCAGCTTTCATCGCAAAAGGCGTTGTTTGTTTTTCCACATAGGTACAAGGAATATGCAGATCCAAATACACTTGATATTCATCTTGCAACTGGGCAATTTGTACATCATCATTTGTATATAGCATCGTATCACAACGATGAAAATCGCAATCAATCCCATGCTCCTGAATGATTTCTTCGATGGAAGTGATTGCTTCTTCATTTGCATGATAGTATAATCGCGCAAAATGTTTGTCATAGCTTTCTAATAAATGACGATAGATTAAGCCATGCTGCGATGTGACCTTTCCCGTATTGCGCCCGCTGGCTCCACGACCAATTTCCTCAGCCTCTAAAACAATGATGTCTTCTTTTGCTCTAGAAAGATAATAAGCGCTGCTTAACCCACATAAACCACCACCGATAATGACAATATTCGTATCCAATTCCTTTGTGACTTGCGGAAATTGGAGCTGTTGTTTTTGTTTGTTGATCCAATAAGAATCGTTCATGCTCTCACCTCGTTATCCTTTATCATGCCCCATACATGGTTTTTTATAAGTTGACATTCATTTTTATTTACGCTATCATAAAAAGCAAGATGAAGGAGTGATAGGATGTACAATCGATAATGAAACTTAAAAATGAATCCGTAAACAGAATCGTTTTTGTCGTGTCATTATCGTATGATCACTTATCCTGATGAACAATCACACAAAGAACGTCTGACGTTCTTTTCTTTTGTGTCAAAAGGAGGTATGTCCATTGCTTATTCTAAAAGATGTTACAATAAAAGATCAAAAGAATCATATATTACTTGATAAATTTAATTATTCCCTGGGAAATGAAGATAAGGTAGGAATTATCGGTGAAGAGGGAAATGGAAAATCAACCTTATTAAAAGCAATTTATAATACAAAACAAATAGAAGACTATGCAGAGGTAAGTGGAACGATTATTACAGACATGAAACATATCGGCTATTTTGAACAACAGTTAAATGACAAATGGCAGGAAAGCTATGTATATGAATATGTTTTAAAAAATGATGTTGCGGATATCATAGAAGCAGAAGACTATAATCGCCTAAAAGAATTTGAACAATTATGTCATCAGGTACATCTGGATGCCACCTGTTTGACATCAGAACAAAAAATCAAAACGTTAAGCGGTGGAGAAAAGGTTAAACTTCAACTGATAAAGTTGCTAGCCAGTCATCCGGAGCTATTACTTTTCGATGAGCCGACCAATGATTTGGACATTGAAACACTGGAATGGTTGGAACAATTCATCGTTCAACAGACAATACCGGTTATTTTTATATCACACGATGAAACATTATTGGAACATGCGGCCAATGTCATCATCCATCTGGAACAGCGAAATAAGAAAACAAAATGTGTGCATACGATCTATCGTGGTACCTATCAAGAGTATGTTAACAGCAGAGCAATGAAATTAAATAAAGAAGCCGCCTTAGCTTCGAAAGAACAGTTGGAATATCAAAAAAAGATGATCAAATTGAACGATATGCGTAATGCGGTACATGATGCATTGAATGATACGGTGCGCAACCCATCCATGGGGCAATTATTGAAAAAGAAAATGAAAAATATCAAGGCACTGGAAAACCGTCATGAAAGAGATGGGGTTCATAAGGTGGATACAGTAGAAGAAGCCATTGATGTCTATTTTGAAGCAACACCTTTACCGGCTGCGAAAATAGTTATGCAGTATCAGCTAAAGGAATTGCGCATACAAGAAAGAATACTGTTACAAGATGTTGATTTATTGATAAAGGGGCAAGCAAAAGTGGTAATTACAGGACGCAATGGCTGTGGAAAAAGTTTATTATTGAAAAGACTTTATGAAGAAATCAAGCTGCGCGATGATCTTAAGGTTGGGTATATGCCGCAAGCATACGCACAATGTTTTCAAGAACATGAGACACCTATTCAATTTCTCTTGGAAGAAGGTGATCAAAAGGATGTTACCAGAGCCAGAGAATTACTAGGAAGAATGAAATTTACGAGTGATGAAATGATACATTCCCTCATGGAATTAAGTGAAGGACAAAAAGCAAAAGTGTATCTTTTACGCTTCATTAAAACCAATTGCAATGTCTTACTGTTAGATGAGCCGACCCGCAATTTATCACCACTTACAAATCCGCTTCTTCGTCAGATCTTAAAGGAATTTAAAGGCTGTATCCTTGCGGTATCACATGATCGTAAGTTCATAGAAGAGGTTTTTACAACGCGATATCAAATCGTCGGGCAAAGGCTCATAAGATGGAAGTGATTATGATAGAGTAATGCCATAAACATGCGATAAGAAAATGTGAAAATTTTACTCATGTGCAAAGGGTATGATAAAATAAAAAAGCAAATGGATACACGCCTTCGTAGTTAAGAGAGGAAGATTTTATATGGCAATTATTGGAATAGATTTAGGTACAACCAATTCATTGGCCTGTGTTTGGCGAAATAACAAAGCAGAATTGATCCCAAATGCATTAGGGGAATATATAACACCAAGTGTCGTCAGTGTAAAGGATGATGAAATCTTAGTAGGACGATTAGCAAAGGAACGTCTGATTACCCATCCCCAAGACAGTGTTGCTGCGTTTAAGCGGGACATGGGTACAGCCAAGCAATATACGTTAGGTAATAAGACATTTAAACCTGAAGAGTTAAGTTCTTTTATCCTACGCCAACTGATTGAAGATGCAAAAATGTATTTGCAGGAAGACATCGAAGAGGTCATTATCAGTGTGCCGGCATATTTTAACGATGATCAGCGTTGGGCGACAAAGACAGCAGGGGCATTGGCGCAAGTAAAAGTGGAACGAATTATCAATGAGCCAAGTGCTGCTGCGTTAGCACAGCATATTCATGATGATGGGGAAGACAAAACTTTTCTCATTATCGATTTTGGTGGTGGTACTTTAGATATTTCCGTTGTAGATGCTTTTGATAATGTGATTGAAATAGCTGCGGTTGCCGGCGATAATCATTTAGGTGGGGAAGATTTTAACACCGTGATCGCTGAAGCCTTTTTAAGGGAACATGGTCTGTATGCTACAGATATCAGTGTCCAGGAAAAAGCGATGTTAATGAAGCAGGCAGAAATATGCAAACGTAAACTGAGTGAACAGGATGAGGTGAACATGAAAGTACGCATCCATGATACGCTTTTGAGTATGAAACTTACAAATCAGCAGCTGATTCTGTTGGGTAATAGCATCTTAACACGGATGGAAGGTCCCTTAAAACAAGCATTAAAGGATGCTGGTGATGATATTGGAGATATTGATGATATCATCCTTGTCGGGGGCTCTTGTAAGATGCCAGTCGTTCAGCATTATATAGAATATCTGACTAAGCATACCGTAACTATGCACTTGGATCCGGATAAGGCGATTGCTTATGGATGTGGAACAGCAGCCGGTATTAAAGAACGCAATCAAGAAATCAAAGATATGCTCCTTAGTGATATCTGTCCCTTCACTTTAGGCACTGCTATATATCCCGACGGGCTGAAGGATGCAATTATGAGTCCTTTGATTGAACGTAACAGTGTATTGCCATGTAGTCGGGAATCTTTGTATACGACTATACATGATCAACAAGAAGTCATTGATTTTGAAATTTATCAGGGAGAACATTACCATGCAGAAGATAATCTGTTATTAGGCAATTTAGAAGTTAAGGTACCACCCAATAAAAAAGGTAAGGAAATCGTAAAGGTTCGTCTAACTTATGATATAAATGGCATTTTAGAGGTGGATGCCTTTGTAATTTCTACCCGGCAAAGTTTTCATAAGATGATCTTATCGAAAAATAATCGTATGAGTGAGGCAGAAATTAAGCAAAAGCTCCAAGCATTAAAGGAGTTGAAGATACATCCACGTGATAAAGAACGTAATCGCTTATTACTGGCACGTGGTGAACGAATGTTTTTAGAACTTGTAAAAGAAGAACGTCAAATGGTAGCAGATCTGATGCGCTATTTTGAACAGGTATTGGAAAGTCAGAATGAACGTGCGATTGATCATGCTTATCATGAAGTCAGCCGACGCCTGGATAGCATAGAAGGGGATGGGGATACAACGACGATTCCTCGTTATTTTCAAGCATAGGGGGAATGAAGTATGAAATCTTGTTGGGAAATTTTAGCAATCACAGAAACAACAGATCTAAAAGCCATTAAAAAAGCCTATAGTAAAATGGTGAGACAATATCATCCTGAAGATGACCCCGAAATGTATCAAACGATACGCCAAGCTTATGAAAGCGCCCTAAAAATAGCCAAACAAAGCGCTATGTCGCAATCTGCAGAAAGTAACAATCAAGCGGAACATGAAGATATGCATAGCATCTATGAAAGGTTATTTGCTTTTGAAAAAGAGGAAGTTCATGCGAATGATGATGAAGAAGCGTACAAAGATGTTTTTGATGTATTGCAGTATATACAAAATAACTTTGTTGAAAAGTGGAAACAGCTCTATGAAACACAAGCCACATACAATGAATGGGAACAATTTTTTCAAGAGTATAAAGGTTTTGAAGACTATTTATTCGAAGCGTTAGAGGAATTAATACCATATCATAAAGACAATTGCGTATTTTCATGCGATACAGCGCTTCTTCTACGCTTGCGTCTTTCACTCTATCAATTTAAAAGAATAGAAACAAGCGTTCCTATCGAAGCCTTTGATGAACAATTAAAAAGGCAGACGATGATGGAGCTAAAGACACCGACTGCTGTTTTGCTGTCCATAAAAGAAAAGTATTTCTATGCACTTTTGCATCTCGTATTGATGGATTGGGCAGCACTCGACCAAAGTCCGCTGCGAACACAGCCATCCAGCTGGCAAGCTTTTTTTAAGACAGTAAGTTTTCAGCTGGTGAAACAAGAAGCTAAATTCCATGAACTCTTATGGAAGACATTGGATCGTCCAAAGCCACTTCAAAGCGAGGTACAACAGATGATGCAAGAGCAGCTTTCCTTGCCAAAGGAAAGTGAAGTGCTTGCTCATATAAGTGGAAAATGTTTTGACATAGTTGATTTCTCTGATTTGATGAGTAAACAAAGACCTGTTGAAGATACGGTGTTGGAGCGATGGATAATGCTGAGTGAATCAACTAAACGAAACGATACAGCGGTATGGATAACCTTTTTAAGTACGAATGCCTTTTTAGAAGCTAGGACAAATGGGCAATTCTTAAAACGCTTATCAGAGTATATCTTACCAAAGAAACGATATCGTCAATCTATCAAAGATCTTATGGATAGACAATTAAAATTATCATCCTATTTACTGTCTATCCAAAACAAAGCAGCGCAAGGTATCCCACCTGAGCAAGACGTAAAGAAAGCTGTCTTTCAATTGCATCAGTACTTGTCGAAAAGCAGAAAAGTACAGACTCCATCTAAATTACCATATATCATTGCAGTGGCCGTATTGTTTAGCATTATGACTGCTATGAATTACCAAGCAAAAGAGGAAAAAGATAGAATGAAGGAGTATAGCAATATTGTTCATTCTAGTTTTGATGAAAATATATATGATTTAGGCTTTATCATTTATGTCGAAGAAAAAGAAGGTAAAAAGATTTTGATGCAGGGTGATGAAGAATTGCTAGAAGTTAAAGATTATCGTAACAATAAAAGTAATTATCGCATTGTGAAGCTTAAAGACGGTTGGCATTTTTATGACCTTGCATATCGTCAAGTCATGGATGAGGTATATGATGACATTTTGGTTGTGAAAGGCAAAGATGGGGAGAGTGAATATTATGCAGCTTGTCTGCATGGTAAATGTGCCCTTTACGATGAACAATTAATAAGAGTAGAAGACTATAAATATATGAAGGATGATTTCCAAGGAAAATACTATGCTGATGGAAAACTGCATGATAAAAAATAAAATGTGATGAAAGGCTGCGCATACATCGGAAGCAAAGATGTTGGCAGCTTTTTTCATTTACTGATGAAAATATATATGACTTTACTGAAGCAAGACATCGTCAAAAAATCTTACATTTTATGGTTGCGTATGCAACTTTCATACGGTATAATACAATAGTTGTTTATGCAACGGTAAGTTAAGAGGTGATGAAATGCCTGCTATTAGTAAATATTCTTCCATGGTATATCGGCTAAGTCAGATTTATTTCGATGAACAACTGGCACCCTATCATATTGGCTGTGGACAGCAGTTTTTTCTATTACATATCTATCGTCATCCGGGGATTAATCAATATGAGCTTGCATATCAAGATCATTATGATAAAGGAACGACGGCCAGAGCAGTAAAAAAATTAGAGGAGCAGGGTTACGTATTGCGACGCAGTGATGAACATGATCGTCGTATCACGAAACTGTATGTGACAAAAAAAGGTGAGGCCATTGTTGAGATGATCAATCAAGTGCTTGCTGATTGGCATGCGATCATCACAGATGGGTTAAGTGATGAAGAATGCGAAGTTACAGCGCGCCTCATGGGAAGAGTAGCAGCGAATGCAGCTGCTTTCGTTAAAAAGAAATAAGGAGGGAATCTATGGAACAACATGTACATCCAAAAACAAGAAATCCATTAGGGTATCAGCCGATTGGACGGCTGTTAATGCGTTTTGCTATTCCCAGTGTCATCAGTATGCTGGTGAATGCATTATATAATATTGTTGATCAAATTTTCATCGGGCAAGGTGTTGGTTATCTGGGAAATGCCGCAACAACGGTCACATTTCCTTTGATGACAATTCTTTTGGCAATAGGCACGATGTTGGGAGCCGGTGGTAGTGCTTATGCGGCAATCAAATTAGGGGAAAAGAAAGAAGACGAAGCCGAAAATACATTGGGAAATGAATTTTTGATGCTGTTGGTCATCGGTCTTTTGATTACTGTAATTGGTTTAGTCTTCTTAGAACCTATATTAAACTTATTTGGCGCAACACCGAAAAATATGGCCTATTCGAAAGACTATGCAAGCATTATTTTGTTAGGATCTACGTTTAATTTGTTAGGTATCGGATTATCCAATATGGCAAGAACGGATGGCAGTCCTAATGTCGCCATGTATAGTATGCTGGCAGGTGCTATTTTAAACACGATGCTCGATCCATTTTATATTTTTGTCTTGCATTGGGGAGTAAAAGGTGCTGCGATTGCGACCATAACATCACAAATCATTGGTGCTGTCATCTTACTATATTATTTCTTGAAAAAAGGTCATATGCGTTTACGCTTTGATCATATGAAGTTAAAATCATCCATCTGTAAAGCGATTTTCGCATTAGGAATCTCTAGTTGTATTACACAGACAGCAGCGACAATTATGCAGGTTGTCATGAATAACTCTTTGGTATATTATGGTGATATGACATCGACCGGTGGAGATGTGGCATTAAGTGCTATGGGCATTGTCTTAAAGGTTTCGATGATCATTACTGCTATTTGTGTGGGCATTGGTATTGGTGCGCAACCCATTTTGGGATTTAATAAAGGCGCAAATCAACCAAAGCGCATTAAAAGTACTTATAAGCGTGCGGCTGGTATTGCGACAATTACTTCCATTGTTGGCTGGTTGTTATGCATTACCATTCCTCATATCATATTATCTTTATTTGGCAGTGGCAATGCGACATTTACCGAATTTGCTATCCGCTGTATGCGTATCTTTATGATGGGAATCTTTTGTGCAGGGTTCCAGATAACAGCGACAAGCTATTTTCAGGCAACCGGGCAGCCATTAAAGGCGAGTGTCTTATCGATGATGCGGCAATTGATCTTATTGATCCCTTTAATTTTAATCTTACCTATGATCTTTGGTTTAAATGGTATTTTATATGCCGGTCCGATAGCCGATATAACAAGTGGTATTGTTGTATTCGGTTTTATCTCTCATGAAATGAAGAAATTGGACAAGCAGATTGAGGATGAAGATGGAAAAGAAGAATTAGGGGTACTGGAATAGACTATTAAGAAACAGAAGCTAAAAGATAGGAAAATCTGATTCTCATAATCCTTTATGAACGCGCATGTAAGGATACTGCCTTATATCGCATAAGCAATGAAGAGTGGCAATTGCCACTTTTTTATTGTGTGGCGGGCATGCCACATATCTAGGGTGAAAATCCCTCGGGGCGTAGTTA
>NZ_CEVYEL010000054.1:0-15704 GCF_982403165.1 Longicatena sp. | reverse complement strand
GCATAGAAACGGTTGCTAAAAATAACAGATAAAAACAAAGCCTGTGTCCCCTTGCTACATAAGTAGTTTGATATCCTCGTTCATTAATTTCTGAAAATATCTTAATTTTTTAATACCTTCTTGCGTCTATGCTACTTTGTGTTACAATGTAGTTGAAGGAAGTACCTTGTGTAACAAAGTAGAGGTGATTGCATGTATGACAAAACACAGCTGATGCGTGGGAGTCTGGAAGGATGTATTCTCAAGATTATCGAAAAGCAAACAACATATGGCTATGAGATTTTAATGGGCATGAAAGAAGCCGGCTGGATAGATGTCAGTGAAGGTACCTTGTATCCCATATTATTGCGCTTAGAAAAACAACATTATATCAAGGCTGAGAAAAAAGCATCACCGCTAGGTCCTAAACGTAAGTATTATCAGATTACAGAAGCAGGCAAAATGTATTTAGCTGAATTTTACGAAAATTGGCAAATTCTAGAACATACCATGCATGTATTATTCGATGATAGAAAAGATACGTAATAATATAATGCATAATGTTTATGCAGGTGGTACAAGAGCATAATCGAAAGGAGTGAACACGATGAAAGATACAGGAAACTTAAACAAGGAATATCGTAAAGTTTATCAAACAATGTGTGAGTATCTATATACAAAAAACATAAACAAACTCATTCGTAAAGATATCTTAGCAGACATTTTAGCAATCGCCGAAGAAGGACAACTGCGTGGAGCTTCACCACATGAAACCTTTGGCGATTATGAAAGTTTCTGTGATGAGGTATCAAAAAATGCCATTGCGGAAACAAAGTTAGAAACAATTTCTTTATACCTAGGTGCCTTTCTTATGTTATTTAGTTTAAGCTTCTTAAAAGAATTACTTTTTTCCTTACAAACGACCCTACAACTTGGCTATCTGCTTTATGACAGAGCAGACTTCTGTATGTACTTCACAGATTTCTTAATGATAACTTTAGTTATGTATATCTATCAAAGATATGCTTTCCATCTACCTAAAATGCGTATTCTTATCATAATTATAGGCTTTATTGTTATTGATGGCGGTATGTATTTAATAGCTCCTTATCTCCTGCCAGCTAAGATGCATATTCCTTTATTATTTATTGGTTGTATTTGTTTCATTTGTGTAATCATGCTAAGTTTGTCTTACTGGCTGCGGCATAAGCATTATCAACAGTTTCTTAACTACAAGAGTACATCAGGAGGTGAGAATGATATTTTACAAAAATAAATTAGATGAGCGTGGTCTTAATAGCGATTATCTAACAACCTTCCATTTAATGAAAGATTATTTAACTAGCAAGCATATTAATCGTTTGGTTTTGTATGACATTCTAGAAGATATTCTTGTGATGGCTTTGGATAATCAACAGCGCAATTTAAAGCCTAAAGAAGTTTTTGGAGATTACCAACAGTTCTGTGATGAGATTTCCCGCAATGCCGTAAAAGAAACAACGATAGAAAAAGTAGGTTTATATGGCGGACTGCTATGCATTTTTATCACACTTCTTTTCCTAATCGGAATCTTCAATAACCATGGTGAGATACGTTTTACTGCAGATGAACTTATACGCTATATTTTGACATTTATAGGTATCCCTATGACCAAATCAACCGTTTATCCTTTCGTTTAGAATTTGGTCGTTACGCCATTATGATACCCCTCTATGCTTTACTAATTTGTATAATGCCTCCTATGTTATCGCCTTATTTGCCTCATTCTATTATAATTCCTATAGTTTTTATTGGCATATGTATTCTCTTAACACCTATTTTGTTATACCTGTACTTTCATACACAGCATAAGAATTACTTTTCCTATAAAGAAGCAGCATAAAAACGGAGGTGTCTTTATGAAAAATAAAGTAAAAGATCTGCACCACGATTATAAAAAAGTATATACAAAGATTGCTCGTAATTTATCCTCTCGTCATATCAGCAATACTGTATTCCGTGATATTCTTGACGATGTGCTCGCCTTAGCCTTGGATAATCAACAACGTGACATCCCAACAGAAGAAGCTTTCGGTGATCTTGAAGAGTTCTGCAATCAAATCAGCGAAAATGCTGTAAAAGAAACCATGCTAGAACATATTTTGCGTTTATTATACATCTTTTCCGGTGCTATCTTCATCTTCTTTATCATGATCTTGCTTTTGTCTTTGATAGGTCTTGATGATACGACATCTATTTCTTTCACACACTATACATTTACCTTTACTGTAAATGATTTCTGTACCGCTCTTGCCGTATCTGCTGCCATTTTATTAGCTGATTTTGCACAAGGCCGCACTGTTTTGCGTTTTAAAGAATATAGTTGGATCATCTATATAATTATTTATGCTGTTTGCTATATAGGTATCATGCTTTGGGCAAATACACACTATACCGGAACTATCACCATCTCTTTCTTAGCGCTATGTATCATCTTATGTGTCATAGGTGCTATTTCAATTTTCTATCATATACTATGCCGCAAACAATTTAAGAAATATAAAGGCTTATGATATAGGCAGAAAGATTGCAATTCCGGCAAATTTCCCCTATGATATTGCTAAGTGAGGTGGCTATTATGAAAGTCTTATTTATTGAATATCCGAAATGCTCCACATGTCAAAAAGCGAAAAAGCACTTACTATCCCTTGGTGTCGAAGTAGAAGCGCGACACATTGTGGAAGATACCCCAAGTGTTGAAGAGTTAACCGCATGGTGGAAGCGCAGTGGACTTCCCTTGAAAAAATTCTTTAATACCAGTGGTAATTTATACAAAGAACTACATATGAAAGAACGTCTTCCTTTGATGAGCGAGGAAGAACAATTGAAATTGCTGAGTGAGCATGGCATGTTAATCAAACGTCCGCTTCTTGTAACAGAGCAAGTTGTTCTTGTTGGCTTTAAAGAAGAGAATTACACAAACTTATGTTCACAGTCTTGATTTTATGATATATTTAAAGAAAGTATATTGAGGTGATTGCATGAAATTAGGGGAATCTTTAGAAGATTATTTAGAAACATTGCTGATATTGGAAGAAACCGGAAAAATTCGCTGTGTGGATGTCGCAAGTCGCATGCATGTATCCAAACCCAGTGTAAACAAAGCCATGAATGTGTTAAAAGAAAAAGGGTATGTCTTACAAGAAAGCTATGGAGATATTCATCTCACCGATGCCGGAAGAGATTTGGCAAAAAGTATTTATTTGCGTCATGAAACCATCAGCGGTTTTTTACAAGATGTACTTGGTGTCAGTGCTGAAAATGCTGATGAGGATGCCTGTCACATTGAACATGTCATCAGTGAGGAGACCTTTCAAAAACTGATGGATTTTAAAAACAAATATGCGAAATAAGCTGAAGAAACATCAACATCATTGCTGACTTCCTTCAGTTTTTTTATGACTTTTTTATAATCAGCCGCATAACCCTTATATGAATACCTTGTACAGATTCTTTATCCATCATGATCTACATCTTTTTCATAACTCTACTAACAGTCGATTGATTATAAAAGCATGACACTGTAAGATATAGCCAGGAGGTGTATGTATGGATCAGATAAATAATGAAAAAGTCGGTTCGTATATAAGTGAATTAAGAAAAGCAAAAAAGCTTACACAAAAAGATTTAGCTGACAAGTTGTATGTATCAGATAAAACCGTAAGTAAATGGGAGCGTGGAGTAAGCATGCCCAGCATACCCTTGCTTATGCCCCTAGCAAATTTATTTGATTTCACTGTTACTGAACTACTAAAAGGTGAGCATCAGAATATCGAATCCTTGAAGCCATGCGATATTCATGCATACGATCACGTCATCTATCACACGCTACAACGGCATCGAAAACATTGGATCATCGCATATTTCCTATGCATCATCATCTTTTTCTTTGAAATTATCATGTTTACTATGGCAGATATCTCGATATCAGACTTACAAAGCAGCATAACTACTAGTGTTATCATCTTATTATTAGGAGGATATTTTTGTTTTCTTACCCCAAAGGTATTACCTTCCTATTACGATTCAAATAAGATTCATTATGTTATGCATGGTATTTTCAGAATACATTGTACCGGTTTATCTTTCCATAATGGGAATTGGCCATATATCTGTACCACAATTAAGAGTTGGGCACTGCTATCTGCTGATGTATTCATTCTCATCCACGGTATATGTATAAAATTATATGGTTCAACAGTTACAAGCAACATACAGGGCGTTTTACTAACCTTTCTTTTTTGTAGCTTAATACTTGCTATATATTATATAGGTAAAAAGTATGAATGATATAAAGAGTAGAAATACCTTTAAACTTTCCATTGTCAATATAAAATAAAGATAAGAAAATAGTATTTATCTAATAAATAAAATCTTCTTATCTTTTTTGTTTTTCAAAGTTCCTATAACCGCAATGTATTATAAAATAACCTTTGATAATTTCTTTCTAATTGCTCAGCCAACTCAGCTTCACTCATACCCTTTATTTCACATAAGCGTTGAAAGGTTACTTCAACATACATCGGCTCATTTTGTTTGCCGCGATGTGGATGCGGTGTAAGATATGGGCTGTCTGTTTCAACAAACAATCTGTCTACAGAAAGTTTTTCAGCAACCTCTGGAGCTCCTCTTGAATTTTTAAATGTCAATGGTCCGCCATAGGAAATATAAAAGCCTAATTTCATTGCCTCAACAGCTGTCTCATAACTTCCGCTGTAACAGTGGAAAATTCCTTGTAAAGGTCTGTGTTCTTTCAAGATGTCAAGCGTGTCCTTTGTGGCTTCTCGCATATGTATAAGAATCGGAATGTGGTATTTTTTCGCCATTTCAAGCTGACGTATAAAGCCTTTTATCTGATCTTCTCTTTTTACGTCATCCCAATGATAATCCAAACCTATTTCACCAAGTGCACACAACTCATGATGCTGTAATAAGCTTTCCAATCGTACATAATCTTTTTCTTCAAATTTATATAGATCATTGGGATGAAAGCCTAACGCAATATCAAAGATTGCAGGATGTTGCTTTTTTAAACTTTTTGCACGTTCAAATTCTTTAAAATTCGTACAAACAATCAGCATTCTTCCTACATGATGCCTTTTTGCATTTTCAATCACATCATCAATGCGTTCAAATAGATCATCACATGTGATATGACAATGAGTATCTGTTAATGTATAGTCCATACTTTTCACCTTCTTTTTAAGAATCTGCTTCTGTAACCAGTCGATTAAAAACCATCCTATATTTACTTACCTAAACAGAAATTAGCAAATAATGTGTCTAATAAATCTTCTCGATGTACTTCTCCTAATATTTCTTTTAATGCCGTATAAGCTTCCTGTATATCGATTTCTACCACATCAAGTTCAAGTCCCATCGCAATCGCATCAACAGCTGACAGCATACTTTTTTTGGCTTTCATCATTTGTGATATTTGTCGTTCATTCGCTAATACGGGCTCTTCTATAACAATTTTATGACTGTCAAATAATCGATGTACTTCATGTATTAACGGTTCAATTTCATGATGTTGAGCAGAAATGCATATGCCTTCTATATGTTGATTAAGATCTTTTTTATTATATACAATAATTCTTGTCTTATTTTCAGTCATTTGCATCAGTTGCTGATCTTCTTCATCCAATGGACGACTGGCATCTAAAACTAAAATAATTAATTGTGCATCTTCGATAGCTTTCATACTTCTTTCGATACCGATTTTTTCAACAACATCTTCTGTTTCACGAATTCCCGCTGTATCTATCAAATTCAAAGTCAAACCACCCAAGTGAATATGACCTTCCACAATATCTCTGGTGGTTCCTGCTATTTCGGTAACAATTGCTTTATCTTCTTCCAGAAGGGCATTTAACAAGCTGCTTTTCCCAACATTTGGTTTTCCGATAATCGCTGTTTTGATACCTTCTTTCATCATTTGTCCACTTTCAGCACGTTCTAATAATTGATCAATTTGTGAAAGCCATTTTTGAATCTTAGGAAGTATCACTTCATTGCTCAACATCTCAACATCATCATATTCAGGGTAATCGATATTCACTTCTATATTCGCGATAATATCTAAAATATTTTTAATGAATGGCTCTAATAATTTTTTTACACTTCCGCGAATCCCATGCATTGCTAATTTCCGACTCTCATTAGAATCCGCAAGAATCATATCGTTAATAGCTTCTGCCTGTGTCAAATCAATTCGGCCATTTAAAAATGCTCTGCGCGTGAATTCTCCCGGCTCTGCTAAGCGTGCCCCCTGCATCAGACAAAGTTGCAGAATCTTTTTTGTCACATAACGGCCGCCATGGCAATTGATCTCTACGATATCCTCTCTTGTAAATGTTTTAGGAGCACGAAAAACCGATACTAACACCTCATCAATTTCCTCTTTTGTAATAGGGTCTAGGATAAAACCATAACTGATTGTATGACTTTTTTTTGATGTCAGATCGATCGAACATAAGGAATCAACAATTTGAATGGCCGCATCACCACTCATTCGTATGATCGAGATGGCGCCATCTACAGCTGCTGTTGAAATTGCCGCAATGGTATCTTGTAACATGTATAAACACCTGCCGTTTCTAACGTATATTGTATCATGTATATCACCATTTTTCCTATTCGTTTACCATCTTTTTCGCAGATAACGCATAAATTGTATGCTTTTGTAGATGCTTTGGGAAAAACAAGAAAATAACGCATAGCTGATATACACTACACTTTTCTTTCAAGCATCCTATTTTTGTAAAAGCGGCATTTCTGTTTTGTTACCATTTCTTAGTGCTTAATGAAACGTAAGAATTTTATGTAGTAAAAACGCTTGAAAACAGGTATAATAAATATGCTTATCATTACAAGAAAGGGCTGAAAACATGGCAAAAAAAAGCACGAATAAAAAGGCGTTCTATAAAAAGCCTGAATTTTATTTCATATTGATATATGCCGTACTTACTTTAGCATTTATCGTTCAAGCATTTACAATTAATCTGATTCCTATGAAATATTTTATGATACTTGCTGTATTGCTTCTGTTACTATTATTGGCAATGTATTATTTACAGATGGGTAAAAGAGTAAATCGATTTAACCGAGCTTTAGGAAAAGTTCTCATCGTTATTCTTTCCTTATTATTAGCTGTAGGTAATTGGTATATATTTAAAACAAGTGATGCTTTCTCAAAAATGACAGGTAGTGATACCGATGTATCTATCCTATCCGTTGTTGTTATGAAAGATAGCAAAATGAAAGAAATCAATGACTTAAAGGATAAGAAACTTGGCACAATCTCTATTGGTGATTCAGAAACCCAAAATAAGGCATTGACAGATATTGAAAAAGATTTAGGATCTAAGCCAGTTACCATTAGCTATTCTTCTTATAAGAAATATGGTGATGACTTATACAATGGAAATGTGGACGCAATCTTAGTTAACGAAGGTTCTCGCGGGATGTTTGAAGAAGAACACTCTGATTTTAACAAAAAGACACGTGTCATTAAAGAATACCGATATGAGACCAAATCAAAAGCATTGGCAAAAGGTGTTGACGTTACCGAAGATCCATTTAATGTGTATATTACCGGTATTGATACTTATGGTTCTATCGCTACTGTATCGCGTTCCGATGTTAATATGATCGTATCTATTAACCCTAAAACACATCAGATTTTAATGACCGGTGTACCTCGTGATTTCTATATTCCTCAGGTATGTCAAGATAATCAGCTTGATAAATTGACCCATACAGGTATCTTTGGTGTTGATTGTACTTTGAAATCAGTTGAGAACTTTATGGATATCAAATTAAATTATTATGCACGTGTAAATTTCTCAAGTTTAATTAATATTGTCGATGCATTAGGTGGTATCACAGTAAATTCTCCATTTGCCTTTACGACAAATAACGGATATCAAATCAATGTCGGTGAGAATAATTTGAGTGGTGAAGCAGCCCTTGGCTTTGTTCGTGAACGTTATTCATTAGCTGACGGTGATCGTGAACGTAGCCGTAATCAAATGCGCGCTTTGACAGCTATTATCAACAAAGCCTTATCCCCTACGATTATCACAAACTATACAGGTATTATGAGTGCTGTAAGCGGCAGCTTCCAGACAAATATGTCACAAAGTGAAATGACAGCATTTGTAAAAGCACAGTTGAATGATATGAGTGGCTGGGATATCAAGCAAATTCAAGTGAGTGGCCGCGGCGCAACCAAGTGGACACCGGCTAATGGATTTAATGCCTATGTTATGGTACCAAATGAAGCCTGTGTAACGAATGCTATTAAGTTAATTAAAAAGATAGATAAAGGTGAAACCATTACACAAGCAGATATTGATCATCAAAATGAGCTTGTTTCAAAAGCCGGATAATACTATCTGTTATAGGGAAGTTTCGTCTTTATCGTTTCTTCGAAAAGACATCATGACGTATCCCAATTATTAGTAGCGATAGTTCTTATCTTTCAAATGAAGGAAGTAATCTTATCTTAAAGAATAAAGTAATCTCAATAGAAAAGAAGAAGTTTGTAAACCTGTTGGATATGATTTCATTCAGTATCCATAACCTGCAACCTTCTTCTTTTTTTCTTCCATCGTGTAATGAATTTGCCTTTAATTTGCAATATGATGATGAAAAACCGGCGTTGTATCATCGATGATCCGGAATTCAAAGCCTTGTTGTATATAACTGTTTAACAGCGTAGGCAAAGCCTCAACAGTAGCTTTATTGGCACCTCCATCATGCATAAGCATCATGACCGTATCCTGATTTCTTACTTCTTTTAGCCCTGTGTTTATCAAAGAATCCACGCTTGTATAACAATTTCCATCGCCATTCGAAGCATTCCAGTCATAATAGTGATACCCATGTTCCTCAACTTTTTTAGCTAATTTACTCATAATCTTAGAGGCATATTTCCGTGAGACTGTATTACTGACACCACCTGGAAAACGTAGAATTTTTGTCCTTTTACCTGTTTGTTTCTCAATGATATCGTTCATTTTTTCAACATCTTTAAAATAACCATCTACACTTGTATAAATTGTTTTATAGTCATGTGCATATGTATGAACTCCTATCGCATGGCCTCTTTTCACCTCTTCTTTAATCATATTTATATGATCTGGGCTTTCTGCTGTTACGAAAAAGGTTGCTTTCACATGGAAACGATCTAGAATATCTAATATTTCTTGCGTATTCTGACTTGGACCATCATCAAAGGTAAGATACATCACTTTTTTCTTCTCGCTGCTTACCTTAATCAATTCAGCAGATGGCAAGACGGATGCCATCATCGCAATTACTAGCAAAAAACCACAACAACACAAAAACACACGCTTTGCTAATTGCTTATCCATACAATCACCTCATGAGTTATTGTTCCCCGAGGTGTTAACTTTATTTGCGATGGCAGATTCTTTTCGTAAACTGCCTCGACTTACCGAATGTAATGCCATGCATAATTTAAATACCTCAGCAGATTCTACTCTGATGTACTTTCTTGTGAATTCAAAGAATTATAATGTTTCTTCCTTTCTGAAATTACATTTCTATAGTAAAATAAAAGACAAGGAGGGATAGTATGCAAATTGATTCATCTCTTATTCATGCCTTTTTACATGATTTACCTATGGAACAAAGCAGCGGATATTCCTATGTATCTGGCTTTCAACAACCAGATAGCAAACGTAAAGATGTCGTTTCCGCATTATTAAGTGAACTGGAAACGATTGTCGAGGAATTCCCGGTATTTAATCAAGATATCTGGTTAAGCTTATTTTCCGATATGGATGAGCTTCTTGCTTCATTAACCATCATACCGGTTGTCGGAAGTACCTCAGCCCCAATGCGTACCGAAGTTTTCAAGCATAACGTTATCATTTTAGATCTGATTCATATTGCTGATTATACAAGAATCCTCTCTCAAATGACTTATATCATGCAAAATTATATCACTTTGGAAATAACCAAGCTTTGTATACGTCATCGTTACCCTTTGTCAACTCACCATTATCTTGACATGCTAGATGATATGACATTTACTCATGGGCTGGCTAATTGGTTAGCCTGGAATCGCAATTGTAAAGAGTATAAATTTCAAGATGTCCGCTATGAGCCTCACAAAGAAAAAGCATTTGGCATGTTGGCACAAGCTATTACAATTGAAAATAAAGCTTTGCAGCATACCGTATTGCATAAAGCATTACATAGTGACTTTTGGAATCAATTCACGGCAGTAGCCGGTATGTTTTATTTTGATGATGTTTATCATGATATAGGAAAAGATGGTATCTTATTGCTTTATCGACATGGGCCTAAACATTTTATTCACACCATTTTTCATACAAACGATAAATAGAACATACGTTTCTTAAAAAGCTAAGTACCATGAGTTATCAAGAAAAGTTTAATGAATTATAATGAAGTTTGTTGAATTATAAAGAAAATTTCGATGATTTACAAATAAGTTTAATGAATTATAAAGAAGTATGTTAAATTATGAAATAAAGTTTAATAAGTTATAAGAATAGAAAAGCAATAAAATATCCTTTATAAAGACTTATATAAGAAAAGAGTCGTGACACTACACGGTATCTCTCACATTTGCCACTTCATTTGTGAGAATACATTCGTATATGCCTTGACTCTTTTTTAATAAATATTTTATGATATTTAATAATTGTTAGGAGATGCCTCTTCAGGAGAGCCATGTTGCTGTTCTGCCTTGATTTCAAAATGAATCATCAATGACAACAGTGCTCTTAGAAGAATGATCGCACCTAAAATGAGGATTTCATTTAGACTGCGGACAAGAACCGTCTTTAAAATTTCGGCTCCCATCTTAAATTCCAGTCCCAATGCCAGAGCATTTGCTAATTCGATACGTATCGGGTATCGTTTCTTTGTCAGAAAAGCCTTACTATAATGATAGAAAGCCTTAACCGAACCGAAGGTGATTACTGCAATCCCAATCAGTTCCAGTAAAGAAATAATTTCTGGCAGGAATTGTGCAACGATATGTTCCAGCATATAAATTCCTTTCTATGTATTTTTTTATTCAGCGTAACGGGAAACAATTGGACTTACCGGGCGGTTTTCTTCAATTGCCTTAATGACATCACCAAGTACCGGTCCAACAGATAATACTTTCATTTCTGGATACTGAGCAGCTTTTTCATCTTGTGCAATTGTATTTGTACAGATGAAACCTGCTAAATTACTTGCTTTTAAACGATCAATTGCTGGTCCGCTTAATACCCCATGTACACAAGATGCGTATACAGCGGTAGCACCCTTTTCATACAACATGTTAATACCTGCTGTTAATGTTCCGGCAGTATCTACAATGTCATCTACCATGATGGCAACCTTACCATTTACATCACCAATGATATTCATCGCTTCTGCCACATTTGGTTTTGGACGACGTTTATCGATAATAGCCAATGGTGCATGCAGAATCTCCGCTAACTTACGCGCACGCGTAGTTCCTCCATGGTCCGGAGATACAACAACTACATCCTGCAGATTTAATTCCTTGAAATATTTACCGATGATTGGTATTGCTGAAATATCATCCGCCGGAATATCGAAGAATCCCTGAATCTGTGTAGCATGAAGTTCCATTGTGATTACACGGTTAGCTCCTGCTCTTTCAAGTAAATCAGCAACTAACTTTGAGGTGATTGGCTGTCTTGGTTTTGCCTTACGATCCTGACGTGCATAGCCAAAGTATGGCATTACGACAGAAATATGTCCGGCGCTGGCACGTTTGCAGGCATCAATAGCAATCAACACCTCCATGATGTTACTGGAAACCGGTGCGCAGGTAGACTGTACGATAAAGACATTCTTACCACGTACAGATTCCCCAAGTTCAACCATGATTTCTCCATCGGAGAAGTGTTTTACATCACACTGTCCCAGAGGAATACCCAGTTGACTGACGATTTCATTTGCCAGACCCACACTGGATGTTAACGCAAATACTACTGTTTTGTTTTCCATTGTTCCCTATTCCTTTCCTATTTGTTCTTATACTTTGATCCATAACCTTTCTTTATGGACTGACGAGAGCGGGCAATTCCCATATCACCATCATCTACTGAATCAGTAATTGTAGAACCTGCCGCAAGCAAAGCGTTTTCGCCAATGGTCACAGGCGCAATCAGATTACAATTGCTGCCAATAAATGCACCATCTTTAATCGTCGTGCGATATTTGTTCTTACCATCGTAATTGACGGTCACAACACCACAGCCAAAGTTGACACGCTCGCCAACATCACTGTCTCCCACATACGTTAAGTGCGCACATTTACTTCCATTGCCAAAGTGTGAGTTTTTAAATTCCACAAAATTTCCAATACGACAATTCTCACCAATTTCCGTATTGTTTCTTAAATGTGACATAGGACCGATTGTTGTCTTAGCCCCTACCTTACTTTCAACAATTTTGCTGCTATCAATGGTCACACCATCTTCAATAAGCGCATTGCGCAAGAAAGAATTCGGTAAAATTGTCACATGGGAACCTATCTTAGTGTTTCCCTGTAGATGCACATTGGGATAAATCGTTGTATCCTCTCCGATTTCCACATCAGCATCAATATAGGTGTTGTCTGGATCCAGAATGGTCACACCATTTAACATGTGTTTATGATTAATGTGCTTTTTCATCCAGCTATTGGCTTTTGCTAAATCAACACGATCATTCACACCCATGGTTTCCTCTGCATCATCTACGATCATCGCATTTACCTTTTCATTATGCTTATGAAAAATTTCTACCAGATCTGTTAAATAATACTCATTCTGGGCATTGTTGGTGGTGATTTCTTTTAAACCATCAAACAGCTTGCTGGTCTTGAAACAGAAAATTCCAGTATTGATTTCTTTAATGGCTAATTCCTCAGCACTGCAATCTTTTGCTTCAACGATTTTTTCAACCATACCATCACGATTACGTACTATACGTCCATAACGCTCACCATCCGCTAATACGCTAGTCAATACGGTACATGCATAGTTTTGATTCGCCGCAAATGCTTTCAGAATTGTTTCTTTCTGAATACAAGGTCCATCCCCATTTACGATAATGGTATCGCCGTCTTCTTCAGCTAATGCCTTAGCTTGCATGACAGCATGCCCGGTACCCAACTGCGGTTCCTGTAATGCATATTCTACGTCATCTTGTAAATACTCCTTGACGCTATTTGCTCCATGTCCGACAACAACAATGATTCGATCAACCTCGGCAGCCCTTAATGCCGCGATAATATGTCCGATCATCGGTTTATTTAACACCGGATGCATGACTTTACATAGTGAGGATTTCATTCTGGTACCTTTACCAGCCGCTAATACTATTGCAGATTTCATAAAAAAATTACCTCCATTCCTATTTTATCAAAAAAGCCAAGTAAAAAAAAGGTATATCGCCTATTTCCTACCCAATTTCCGTTGTTTTCCATATGTTTACGAATGTGTACTTCACCATGAAGATTAAATGTGGCAATGTTCCTTAACCTATGATACCATGTAGACATAAGGCAGGTTGATAAATTTATGAACGATAAAATGCTATTTCTTTTTGATGTTGATGGTACACTCATTGATACAGAAACCCATCAAATTCCCCTTTCTACAATCACAGCCTTACAACAGCTGCATAAACAAGGGCATTTACTGGGAATATCAACAGGACGTTCTTTGCCATCATTGAAGAATGGCGGTTTTGCTTCCTTAATTGATTGGGATTTTTTCTTATGTAACAATGGTCAGGCAATCTTTAATAAAAAACAAGAAATCTTACATCTCGCCTGTATTCCTCAAGCGAGTGTTGAAAAGTGTATGCAGGTGGCACATGCCCAACAAAATCCTATATTGATAATTCATGGAGAAGGTGAATATCTTACTGCTGCGCCTAATGAGCTGGTTTATCAGGCATTGGATTTTTTTAAAGAACTTGTTCCAGAAGTTAAGCCTTATGATGGACAACCTGTCATCATGATGATCGCTTACGGTCCCTTACAATACGATTATGCATCTTATCATGAAATTGATGGTATACATATTATTCCCGGATTATCCACGTATGCCGACATCGTATTAAAAGATTATCATAAATATAAAGGCATCCAATACTTGTTAAAACATCTGCAAATGGATTCCTACATTGCCTTTGGGGATAGTTTAAACGATGTAGAAATGTTGACACATGCTGCCATAGGCATTGCTATGGGAAATGCTCATGAAGATGTAAAAGCAATCGCTGATTATGTAACGACAAAGGTTAGTGAAGATGGTATCCTGCAAGCATTAACTTCCTTACATTTTTTGTAATTTTAATTCAAGTAAGCCTTAATTTTAAGTAGTAACTGTTTTCTTATGCTATTTATGATAATATTCTAATGATCACATCACGGTGAAACATGATACAAAAAAAGAATCCTTGGCAATTCATTCACGCAATGATTTACTGAAATAGGTTTGAATATTATCTCTTTCAAGTAATCTCATGCTTAGAACTTGCTGATGATTCTTTTTCTTTATTCACTTCATATCCTAGTTGTATAAGATTTCCAAAAGCCGATAGGAATGTATTTCATCTGATACTAACATTTCCATATAAAGGATCCTCATTCATCATCTCATGCTTTTGGTAAACCATCCATTGATAAAGGGAACACAAGCTGTACTATAAAAATGTCTTCTACCTCCTGAATCACTAAAGTAGCATTCATGTAAGACAGCATTTTTCGTACACTCTTTAATCCGATATGAGAACTTTCTTCTTTTGAAATATCCTCTTTCTTATCATTTTTAATACACATGCATAACTGCTTTTCTTCACAGCGTAAACTTATTTCCACTTGTGATGACCCATATTTGCGGATATTTGATAATAAATTATCGAATATTCTTTTTAACAAACTCGTTTCAGCCATAATCTTAAATGGTTTTGCGTCAATAAGCAGCTGAATCTCAAAACCACTGTCAATCAATTCATTGCCAAAGGCCTCGAGCATCACATTTACCTGATCTTGATCCATCAGCTGCAATTGGATATTCTCATCCTGTGCATAGATTAGGAAATGCGTAAATAAACGATCAGACATATCTTTAATTTGATCAGCCTTTATTTTACACTTACGAATATATTCCGAACGCTCTTCTTCATTCTTATATATTTTCATGTCAAGAATATCAAGATAACCAAGGAGGGAGGTCAATGGCGTACGTAAATCATGACTCATCGCTGTAACCAAATCTTGATTTGCTTGTTTTGCTTCTTTTTCACTTCGCATGTTTTCATCTAATACAGAACGCAATTGGTTCAATTGAATTGCTAGATCTGTTAATTCATCTTTACCTTCATAAAGAATTGGATGTTGGAAATCTCCACTTTCTATCAGCTTCATTTCATCCCCTATTTTTAGGATGTAATTTATTTTACGGCGGATATAGCGCATGATCAGTAATAGAAATAGCATCACACAAAGCACAATAGCACCTATTACATACAGCTCCATAAACCAAACACCTTGATAAGAATACACGGTCAAATTATATGTACCATCAATAGGTGAGTGCTAATTTTTTGAGATTTTTTTTGCAAACCCTTTAAAATCAATGGTTTGCAGTATCTTATTTCTTTTGAAA
>NZ_CEVYEL010000053.1:0-16381 GCF_982403165.1 Longicatena sp. | reverse complement strand
TGTATTCAGTACGTTTTAATTATTTGTACTGTCTACTTTTGAGAATCGTATCAAAAAGGGAATAGCTTTTTATTTTGATGTCTGCTTTTTAGGAAGAAAGTGCTATAATAATGGCTATATAAGAAGGGAGCGAGGCATATGCAGATACGCAAGTGTCAAAGTGATGAGGATATCCAACAGTTAGCAAAGCTGGCAAATGAGATATGGCATGAGTATTTTATAGATATTATTTCATTCGAACAAATAGAATATATGGTGGAGAAATTTCAAAGCTATCCGGCATTAAAAAAAGCCATAGAGGAAGAACAGTATACGTATTTCTTAGCCTTTGAGGAAACTGAATTGATTGGCTATTGTGGGGTGAAACCGGAAAAGGAACGCTTATTTTTAAGTAAGCTGTATTTAAGAAAAGATAAACGTGGGCAGGGCTTGGCTTCTTATTTATTAAAGGAAGCAATCAAGTTTGCGAAAGAACAAAATAAACAAGCGATTTATCTGACTTGTAATAAATATAATCAGCATAGCTTGGATGTATATCATGGCAAGGGATTTCAGGATATCGATGCAGTGCAGACAGATATCGGTCGTGGTTTCATCATGGATGATTATATCTTGGAAAAGGTGTTATCATAAAAAAAGGAAATAAAGATCTTTTGATGTTTTATCAAAGATTATATTATTTCTTTTTTATTTTAGTAAGGTTTATTTGATAGTTACTTTTTTTGGTTCTGCTTATGGCTTTTTTACCTGAAGATGCTATGCCCTATATCATCTTCATTTTTTATGATGGTATCATGGCTGCAACCTAAACCGTTTTCTTTCAGATACATAGAGTAAAACAAGAGGTGAAGAAAATGAAACGATTTGGGATAGATGTTTCTGAACATAATGGCATCATTGATTGGAAAGCTATAAAAAGGGCTGGGGTAGAGTTTGCCATTATACGATCAAGTTATGGACATTTTGTAGAAGATCAGCAATTTCGTCGTAATGTAAAAGAATGTGAAAGATATAAGATACCATATGGCCTTTATCATTATTCCTATGTTGCTAATCATGCACAAATGAAAGAGGAGGCAGAAGGTTTTTTACGACAGTGTCGTTCCTGTAAGCCAGCGTATCCTTGTTTTATTGATATGGAAGATGCTGATGGTTGGAAAGCCAGACATGGTGTGAGTGATGCAATGAATATCGAAACGGTATATTATACTTGTGATACCTTAGAAAAAGCAGGATATTATCCCGGTGTTTATGCAAATTTGGATTGGCTTGAGCATCGTATAAATTCGCCGCGATTAGATCGATTTGATAAATGGGTAGCACAATGGGCTAGCAAAATCACATATGATAAACCATATGGCATGTGGCAATTTAGTGATAAGGGAACAATTAATGGATATCGTGGATGGTTGGATTTTGACTATGCCTATAAGGATTATCCAAAAATTATCAAGGAAAAAGGCTTCAATGGGTTCAGTAAAGATGATGGAAATTCCACGAAACCAGAGAAACCAAAACCATATTTACGCTATCATGTAGGGGATCATGTACATTACAGTGGTTTATGGACACAAAGCAATGGTGGCAATTGGTATCCTCTTAGCTCACTGAGGGTGAAAGAAGGCACGATAACAAAAGTGATAAAAACAGCGCAACATCCGTATCTTATCGAGCATAATATTGGCTGGGCAAATAATCAGGTAATTGAAGATGCACAAAAACCATCCATTCATTTCCATGTGGGAGAGCTTGTTCGCTTTGATGGCTTATGGACAGCCAGTGATGGAGGTATCTGGTATTCAAAAGATCAATTATTGATAAAATCAGGAAGGATAACAAAAGTAATAAAAGGTGCAAAGCATCCATTCCTTATCAATAATGGATTGGGCTGGGCATCCGCAGCTGTGCTACACCATATATAAAAAAAGACACCCCATCTGGGATGTCTACATAAACAAGTGATGATTATAGAACGTTTACGTTTGCGGCATGATCTCCACGATCATTTGTTTTAATATCGAAGCTTACTTTCGCTCCTTCTTCTAATGTACGGAAACCATTACCCTGAATTTCTGTGTAATGTACGAAAATATCATTTCCTTCATCAGAAGTGATAAATCCAAATCCTTTGTCTGCGTTAAACCATTTTACTTTTCCTGTACTCATGTTATAGTACCTCCATTTTTCTGTATAAGAGGCGCCTCAAGGTATTAAAAAACACATATGTGAAATTGTACTTTGAGATAATTACAATTTCTGATATGTGAATATTGAAATCATAGTTATTTTGCTCGTTATTACTTCTTCAGTATAACATAATAATTTCAAATAGCAAGTGTTTTAAAAAAGAATTCGTTTGACAAGCGTGTAAATAAAGCATACACTTACTATATGAGGTAAGGAAATGACAACTAACGAAAAAAAAGTGTTTCATCCCACATTGGGCATTTGTACCATCACGGAATATGACCGTAAAAGTGATCGTATCACGATGATATCTTTAGATGGCAACCAAAGCGTCATTCCATATAAAAATATGGATAAGGCCGGTGTCAGAGAAATCATGGATATTGCTACAGCGCGATTGATTCTGGACAGAATTTTTCATCCGGCGATTCACGCGGATTATGGAAAAGAATTAAGTGAACTTTTAAAAATGCGGAATTATTCGAATATTGATATGAATGCACTGGTGGATGTTTATATTTATTTAATGAATTGGAAATATGCAGAAAGAAAATGTGGCATGAAAAATCAGGAGTGTTTGGAGCGTATTCAGGAGCGCCTTTGTGATGAACTGGCATTTGTGTTAGATGTAGGGAAGGAACAACTCATTGCTCATTTAATTGCCTGTTATGAAAATTTAGCTTAATGAATGAAAGATCGTTTTTCTTTCATTTTTTAATTATCATATGAGCACCATAGATGATATGCTATGGCAGAGCAAGCTTTCTTATTGTGGGTCCAGAAGAGCGGCATAGAAATATAAAAAACGGAAATTTTATTAAATTTCCGTTTGTTTATGTAATGGTGACCCCTCAGGGAATCGAACCCTGGACCCACTGATTAAGAGTCAGTTGCTCTGCCAGCTGAGCTAAGGAGTCATGACTTAACTTGCTCAATTATTATACCAAATATAAAACAAATTTCAAGTGTTTTCTTTAAAAAAGTAATAAAAGTTAGCGCATTTTTATCACGTAGATATCTTATTACAGTTCATTACCATAATGCTATCATGGCTTGCTTAAACAGATGTGTAGGAAAAAATTCATAAATGAAAAAGAATAGTGAAGATGGATAGAAATGATAAATATGTGATTATGTGGTATCCGGTAGCATTTATGGAAAGGTTTAGGAATTTATTGTATAATGGTAACAGTTATGGAAGGAAGGATATCCATGTTTTTCAGAAAAAATAAAGCAAAACCGGAAAAGAATGAGGATTTTATCGTAGCAGACACACAGGACTTACATGAGGAAATGATAGAGTCATTAATCGCGATATGTGAAGATGGAATTAGTTATGAAGATGCCTTTGTTTTATCAGATGAAGATATTTATGTATATGCTGATATTTTATCCATCCATGATAATGTGGTGCAGATTTTATTTCAGTTACATCATGACTGGTTAGAAGACACGATATTTGAAGCCATAGCAGCAAGTGGAAGTAGTGTACATGATGCCATCTTAAACGCCTGTAAACAGTATTATGATCAAGTTTTATCGTTATATAGAAAAGCCATCTGCAATGATGAGAAACAATATACTTGTGAGGGATTTACACAAGAACGTCATTTTTTCGATGTATTTGCCAGTAAACTTGGCGGTATCGGAAAAAAAGAAGGACCGGATGTAGATTATTGGGCAATGCTGAAAGAGGCAATCTGTTTGCGCTTAGGCAATAAAAAGGTGTATTGGGTAAAAGTGTTTGCTTCAAAGGACAAAGAAAATGCCACAGCTGAAGTATGGATCAATGGCAAAGAGGCTAAAGAACTTAGTCAAAAGCTTTTGGCATATGCCATAAACTGGGATACCATCAGTGCTATCCATACGGAAAAACAGTGTTTTCTGTTTGTTCAACAGGAACGCAGTTATGAAAAAAGTGATTTCACGAAGAATGAAATACAGGAATATACACGCAAAGCATTGCAGGCTTTTGAAACATGCAAAGGTAAACAAGAACATGTAAAGATACGTTCTCAGCTCATAAAATGGTGTGAGGATGATTCTTTAGCATATGAGATTTTCTGCTTTCTTCCGGAATTATATTGTAAATATGCATATCCTTATGTAGAATTTGGTGAAAAACTCTTTTTAGTGAAGAAAAATGAAAAAACGCGTGAATTATATCAGAGTCAGCTACAGTCTTATGCGTATATTGAAGAGGTAGTTAAACAACATTTTGAAGAGGATGATATTGAAAATTCATGTATCCAGAATGTATTAGCTTTTAGTGCGAATGCCAAAGCAATCCAGAAAGCTATTGAACAAGGGGATTCTCCAGCGGATCTATTCGTACCTGGAATTGGCTATTTTGTCCGCGATGGTTATCAATTAAGATAACCGCTATCCATTTAAAAGATGGTTCGTATATGGTATAAGCGTAAAGCTGAATGAAGAAAAGCGTGTACATACGCAAGAATCATCTGCATAAAAGAAAACAGCGAATGCAAAGATGAAGTACCGTTTCTAAAAAAGGTTTGACATGGCAGTGAATTCATGGTATGCTTAACAAGCAGAAAAGTTAGTGGAAAGTTAGAAGCACCCCTTCTCACCTGATGTCTGAAGACGTAGGTAAATGCTACATCATATTAAGAAATACATGATGATATTAGCGGGTGCATAGTGAGTACCCGCTTTTCTTATGGCAACAAAATGGAGGTGTCTATTATAAACAAGAGAGTTATTCCTAACAATGTAAACGACGATTTAGTAAATGAAAAGATTAAGTTCAAGGAAGTCATGGTGATTGATGCTAATGGCGATAAACTTGGAGTTAAGATGCGTCGTGAAGCTTTAGAGATTGCATACAACCAGGAACTGGATTTATTGTGTGTAGCTCCAAAAGCACAGCCACCGGTTTGTAAAGTGCTGGATTATGGTAAATATCACTTCGAACAGCAGAAGAAAGCAAAAGAAGCGAAGAAGAAACAGCATGTAACCGAGGTGAAGCCAATTCGACTGTCTCCGGTCATTGACCGCCACGATTTTGAAACCAAAATGCGTCATGCACGCAAATGGATCGAGGATGGAATGAAAGTTAAAGTGGATATGCGATTCCGCGGACGCTTGATTACGAGACTCGAGGTTGGTAAAAAGATTATGAATAGCTTCACTGAAGAAATTTCTGATATCGCAGTTATTGAAAAGAAACCAATTCTGGAAGGTAATACGATGTCATGTGTTCTGGCACCGAAGAAGAAATAGTTATTTATAGGAGGTACTACTTATGCCAAAGATGAAATCACATAGAGGTTTAGCAAAACGTATTAAAACAACTGGTTCCGGTAAACTGAAAAGAAGTCACGCTTATACTTCTCACCGTTTCCACGGTAAGACACAGAAACAGAAACGTCATTTAAGAAAAGCATCTACGGTACACAACACAGATTTCAAACGTATCAAACAGATGCTGGTGAAGTAAGATAGGAGGAATATAAACATGGCTAGAGTTAAAGGTGGATATACAACACGTCAAAGAAGAAAGAAAGTATTAAAGTTAGCAAAGGGTTATTATGGAGCAAAACACTTGCTGTATAAAACTGCACACGAGCAGGTAATGCACTCTTTCAAATACGCATACAATGACCGTAAAGATTTAAAACGTGAAATGCGTAAATTATGGATCGCACGTATCAACGCTGCAGCAAGAATGAATGACATTTCTTATTCAAGATTGATGCACGGTTTGAAATTAGCTAACGTAACGATCAACCGTAAAATGCTGTCAGAAATTGCTATTCACGATGAAAAAGGATTCACAAAAATCGTTGAAACAGCAAAGGCTGCATTGGAAAAAGCTGCTGCTTAATTGAGGTATGTATAAATGAATGACACACGGCATACGCTGAATGAACTTCTGGTAGATCTCTTTAATTACATCCTGTTGATTGAAGAGAAGAATCTGCGGGATCAAGGTGTCAGCTTATCCATGACAGAGGTACATATTCTGGAAGCCATTGACAAAAGTGAATCCAAGATGATGTCCGCAATTGCCAAGCGATTGATGGTAACACAAGGAACACTCACCGTTTCAGCTTCAAAGCTTGTTAAAAAAGGATATGTGGAGCGTGTCAAGGATGAACGTGATAAACGTATCGTGCGTCTTCAATTGACTGATCGAGCAGTACATGTCCTTGAAGTTCACAATGATTTTCATGCGAAGATGATTGATAAGCTACTAAATGAGCTGGAGCTGGATAAGGAACAGGAACTGATACAGTCTTTACGAAATCTGATGGATTTCTTTAAATCTCATTACTAATATAACGTCTGTTCATACAGGCGTTTTTCTATTCTATGACATCTTTTATGAATACGAACTAGAACATATGCAGGTTTTATTAGAATTTCTTATACTTGCGATATGTGAACAAGCATAGTTACTTTTGTGATTGTCCTCATAACGTGTTCTTGTGAAATCTGAAAAGAAAAAGAGAAGGTTAAGCACATTATTTCATGCGATTTGCTATTATCGTGACTATCATGTCCGCAAAAAGAAAATAAAAAAGTAAAACATCGTCATAATTCAAAACAGTTTTATGCTATACTATAAGTACAAGTTAATAAAAAATTACGAGAAAGCGAGATGAGAAACAGAACAGACTGTTTTTATCATGTCGCTTTTTTAGCGTATGGGAAAGGAGAATCGCATGAAAACGATTGCTGTTATCGGTGCTGGCATTGTCGGATCTTTTTTAGCATATGATCTGACACAATATGAAGAAGTAGAGGTAATATTATTTGAAAAACATGGGGATGTTGCACAAGAAACAAGTAAGGCGAATAGTGCTATTGTTCATGCTGGATATGATCCTGTAGATGGTACTTTAAAGGCAAAATTAAATAAACGCGGAGCCAAGATGTATCAAAACATATGTAAGCAGTTAGGCTGTGGTTATCAGGCTTGTGGAGGCTATGTATTGGCAAGCAATGAAGAAGAGGTAGAAATCTTACAGGAATTGTATGCAAGAGGTAAAAAGCGCGGTATCACTGTGGAGATAAAAGAACGTGAAGAAGTAGTAAAGAATGAAAAAAACTTGAGTAAACATATTCGTAAAGCTTTGTGGGTGCCAGATACAGCTATCATCACTCCATGGGAAGTATGCGAGGCTCTTGTAGAAGAGGCTTTATGGAATGGCTTACAGCTTCATTTGCATGAAGAAGTGTTGGATATTAAAGCATGCGAAAAGGGATATGTCATAAGAAGTGATAAAGGACAATATTCTGTGGATATGCTTGTGAATGCTGCTGGCTTAGGTGCACAAAAGATCATGGAAATGGTGGAGGCAGAATCCTTATTTACGATTACACCAAAACGTGGTCAATATTATGTTCTAGCTAAGCGTAGTCAACCTTATGTATCCCATGTGTTATATCCTGCCCCATCTAAAGCGGGAAAAGGTGTTTTGGCAGTGCCTACCATACATGGTAATATTTTGTTAGGACCAACGAGTGAAGTATTAAAGAAGGTGGATAATGGCACAACAACGTCAGGCTTACAAGAAGTACAGGAAAAGGTGGAAAAAATCATTCAACATGTACCTTATCAAGAAGTTATCCATAGTTACAGCGGATGTCGGCCTACTGGTAATAACAATGATTTCTATATCGAAGAATCAAGAAGGTGCAAGGGGATTTTTCATTTAGGATGCATTGATTCACCAGGCTTAGCATCAGCACCTGCCATAAGTGAATATGTGATCGTAGATCTCATGAAACTTCCGTTGACTTTTCATAAGAAAAAACATATTGTGCATCGTCAAAAACCACTCATTATGCGAAACTTAAGTGAAACAAAACAGCAAGCCCTCATACAAAAGCATCCGGGCTATGGACATATCGTCTGTTATTGTGAGCAGATCAGTGAGCAAGAAGTGGTCGATTGTATCCATCGAAAGTGTGGTGCCCATAGCATTGCGGGGGTAAAAATGCGTGTGCGCCCAGGAATGGGGAAATGTCAGGGAGGGTATTGTGAAGTAGAAATCGCTAAACTATTGGCAAGAGAATTGCAAATACCATTGCACGAAGTGCAATATGATGAAGACAGCTATTATGAGGTGGCAAAGGAGGGGAGACGATGAAACAGGTAGATATGATCATTATCGGAGGTGGCAGTGCTGGAATGAGTGCAGCTATTGCGGCCAAAGAAGCTGGTATAGATAATATCTTGATCTTAGAGCGTAAGGAAGAACTCGGTGGAATTTTGCAGCAATGTATTCATAATGGTTTTGGCTTACAGACTTTTCATGAAGAGTTAAGTGGTCCTATGTATGCGCAACGCTTTATAGATCAAATTCATGCTTATCGAATTCCCTATCGTTTATGCAGTGATGTTGTATGGATCGATGAGAGATTACGTGTACAATATGTTAATGCAGAAGAAGGCTATGTATGGGTACAGGCGAAAACGATTCTTTTAGCTTGTGGCTGTTATGAACGTAATCGCGGAGCCATCAGTATTCCTGGAAAACGGCTGCCTGGTGTCTATACGGCAGGCAGCGCACAGCGTTTTTTAAATCTTGAAAATATTCTCGTTGGCAAGAACATCTTCATCTTGGGAAGTGGTGATATCGGACTCATCATGGCAAGACGTATGACACTGGAAGGGGCAAACGTGTTGGGGGTAGCTGAAATTATGCCATATTCCAATGGCTTAAATCGAAATATTGTACAATGCTTAAAAGATTTTGCGATTCCTTTATATTTATCACATACAATCGTTGATATTCAAGGGGATTTTCATGTGGAACGTGTAGTCATTGCCCAGGTAGATGAACATCGCAACATTCTTCCAAAGACACAGAAAAGCTTTGCGGTTGATACCTTATTATTGTCCATTGGGCTGCTTCCGGAAATGTCATTAGCAGATCATTTGGATATGGAAATGGATAGTAAGAGCAAAGGGGCAAAAGTAAACGCACATTATGAAACAAGTATTCCGCATATCTATGCTTGTGGGAATGCTTTGCATGTCCATGATATTGTGGATTTTGTCAGTATGGAGGCTCATGAAGCGGCTTTATGTGCCGTTCAAGATATCAAAGGGCAGTATCACCGACAGAAACAATTTTCTACGCAAGCTGGGTCAGGTATTTCCTATGTATTGCCGCATTCTGTTGATGCCCAGCCTTCACAAAACATCACCCTTTGTGTTCGTTCCATTAGACCTTATAAACAGGTGATGATCAACATACGAACAGGGGATCGTATTATCAAAACCATAACAAAACGCTATCTATTACCTTCTGAAATGGAACGAATTATTTTAAAACCATCAGATATTGGTATTTTAGAGGAATCATTAATTGTGGAGGTAAAAGAGTCATGAAAAAGACATTTGACTGTATTGTTTGCCCAATGAGTTGTCATTTAGAAGTGACGAAGCAAAAAGATGATATACAAGTCAGAGGAAATAGCTGTTTGAAAGGAGCAGCCTTTGCTCGTCAGGAGATGATAGAACCTATGCGCATGTTAACGACGACCATACGTATAGAACATGCTATCTATCCATTACTGCCGGTGATTACTTCAAGAAATGTTCCAAAAGCTAAATTATTTGCTATAATGGAAGCATGTAAACACGTTTGCGTAAGTGCGCCGGTGCATGTAAATGATGTGATTGTAAAAAATATTGCGGACAGCGGCGCAGACTTATTGGCATCAAGAAGCATGGAAAGAAGGATTTGATGATCATACAGAACATCTTGCCGGTGATATCCGATTGGAAGACATTTGAAGCCTTTCTAAAGGGGTCTTATACATGGTGCATCCTCATGGATTTTCATATGAACTTTATGGAGGACTTGGTAAAACAGTTGCATGAGCATAACAAAAAAGGCATCGTGCATATGGATTTGATTCATGGTATTGCCAATGATCAATATGGTACACAATATATGTGTCAGAAGGTACATGCAGATGGAATTATATCAACAAAGCCGAAAGCGATTGAAGCTGCTAAAAGCAATCAATGCATTTCGATCTTACGTATTTTCATGATTGATTCACGCTCCTTTATGCGTTCTGTACACATGGCATCAGCTTTACAGCCGGATTATATTGAAGTTTTACCAGCCTTATTACCGGGGATTGTTAAAAAGTTGCATGCCTATTGCGATATTCCAGTCATTGGCGGTGGTATGATCGAGAATCAAGAAGATATCGCCAAGTGTTTATCCGGTGGTATGCAGGCAGTATCAACTAGTCATAGAGAACTATGGGAAAGTGTGGAGAAATGAAAAGAGCATTGGTGTTAGGTGGTGGCGGAAGTAAAGGTGCCTATGAAATCGGTGTATGGAAGGCTTTAGATGAGATGCATCAGCAATTTGATCTGGTTTGTGGAACAAGCATTGGGGCAATGATCGGGGTATTGTATGTGCAGCATGATTATCCTAAGGCTTATGATCTGTGGAAAGATCTGAAGGTGGAAGATATCATGGTAAATGGTGTTAATTTGGATAAAGATATCGAATTGATCATGTCTCAGAAAGGGAAATATGCCGACTTTTTATCAAGCTATATCCATCATAAAGGTGCAGATATTACACCGTTTATTGAAACAATTACACCTTTATTTGATGCAGATGCCTTTTTCAACAGTGACATTGATTATGCCTGTATGACCGTTAATTTCACACGCCGCCAACCGCATCCATTTCTAAAGCAAAAGATGGACAGAGATCGTGTCATTGATTATGTTTTAGCTAGCGCTTCATGTTTCCCGGCATTTCCAATGAAAGAGATTGATGGGGAATACTATCTTGATGGTGGCTATCATGACAATGTACCGATTGAACTGGCACGCAGCTTAGGCGCTCAACAAATCGTAGCCGTTGATTTAAAAGCTGTTGGAAAAAATCAAATTCATGAACCACAGGAAGATACTATTTACATAGAACCCTATGTACCCTTAGGAAGCTTTCTGCTATTTGATACGAAACGAATTCATCGCAATATGCAGCTAGGGTATCAAGATACTATGAAGAAATTTCATAAGCTTATTGGTTCTATTTATACCTTTTCCTTAAACGATGAAAAAGCCATTGCGCATTTGGATGATCAGCTACAAAAAGCATTGGAACAAATTGATGATCTATTGGATCATGAAACTATGCTTAATGTGGTAGAAAAGGTTGTTCATCATCGCGTCTTGAAAGGTCTTGCGCCTTATCAATACCATACGTTTCCTTTCTTTGCCTTGTTAGAAAAAACGGCATGGATATTTGGATTAGCAGATATTGGCATTTGGCAGTTACAAGCATTTGTAATTGAAATCTTACATGTTGCTGACGCGCATATAAGCATATTTGAAAAGATGAAGGCTAGCCGCATTTCCGTGGGTGACATCATCGTGGCATTGAAAAATGAAAGTGAATTAGAAATCATTTGTTATATTTATCAGTATCTATTGGATACTCAAAATAAGCAAAGTGATCGTTTCACTGGGTTAAAAGCTATCAGTGTCGTATTTAATGACTCTTTTTTGAAGGCTTACATGCTATATGCCTTGCATATGAATTTTTTGAAGATGGAAGGGTAAGAAAAGAATGCTCATGTATAGCTGAAGATGCAAGAAATCTCTTTTTAAAAAACTTTATTAAAAAGATAAAACGTCATCCTGAAAGAATCTTGGCATTCTTATAGGGATGCGTTTTTATTCATATGATAGTACGCATGTTATCTATGATCAAGAAAAAAACGATCTTGTTTACTTTAACGGGTATAAAGGAAGCTAATAAGTTTGCATCATCATAAGATGATCTATGCGCGACACCTTCCACTGTTTGTTGGCACAGGTATTTCCACTATGATATAATGGTACTTGAAAGGTGTGTTTAACTATGAAGTATAAATTTCATGATGAAAAAGTGTTGCACAGAATAAAACCATGGGTTTATCTGTCGACCTATATATTGCTGTTGGCTTTTTTTCTTATGCATGTACAAGATGTAGTAAATGGTTTTGACTTTGTGTTATCTTTGTTTCGCTCTTTGTTATATGCTATCGTATTTGCCTATGTCTTAAATTTACCGATGAAAAAGATTGAATCTTTTATCATCCGCCATACAAAAGAAACATCGCTTTTGCGTAAAAGAAAACGCATGGTTTCCATGTTTCTGACATTTTTAATTGCTTTTTTGTTACTAATCATCATTGGCAGCATCATCTTGCCAAGCATTATCGATTCACTGATTTCACTTATGCAAAATCTTTCGTCGTTTTTTACCGATATTGTTAAAAATATAGATGAGATATTAAAATATTTTCATATTGATTATCGTATTGAAGACATTCAACAGGTGGAACAATTCATACAAATGCCATGGGAGAAGATTGTCAGCAATGCGATAGCCTTTCTTTCGGGTAGTGCCAGTGGCATTTTATCTAGTGCCTCTAATTTCATCTCATCTTTTGCCGTTGGTTTTACGGGTTTTATGTTTTCTTTATATTTATTAAGTGGGAAAGAAAATTTTATCCGCCAATTGCGTAAGGTAACAGCTGCCTTTTGTGGATATGATGCATCTTTGATTGTCTTCCAATATGCAAGTCGTGTAAATCGTATTTTCTCAAGTTTTATTGGTGGACAGTTAACCGAGGCATGTATCTTATGGGTATTATATTATGTATGCATGCGTTTGTTTCAATTCCCATATCCGGAACTTATCTGTACCCTTATTGCCGTTTGTTCTTTAGTTCCTGTATTTGGATCCATGTTTGCGATGAGTGTTGGTGCTGTCATGATGCTTTCACACGATCCTTTGCAAAGTATTTGGTTTATTGTCTTCTATCAGGTAATCAGTTATTTTGAAGACAATGTAATTTATCCACGCGTGGTTGGGAATTCTGTTGGCCTGCCAGGCTTATGGGTATTATTGAGTATTTTTGTCTTTGGTGATTTATGGGGCGTATTTGGTATGGTGATGGCTGTTCCTACAACTGCTTGCTTGTATGTATTCTTTGCTGAATTTATAAATAATCGATTAAGAAAGAAACGATTGCGTATTGAAAATGATACGTTAGTTCGAGAGGAAACACATGATGAAAAAACAATTTCATAAAGTTGTGTCAAAATTCACGTTAGTATTTCTTATTATAGGAATGCTAGTAGGAGGTTGTAAAGAAAAGGAAACATCAAAAGTAGCTGTTCGTTTGCCTTCCTTTCCTGCGATAAAATCAAGTATCCAAAAAATTGCTTGTGTTGGGGATAGCATCACATATGGCTCCACTTTACAAGATAGGAAAAGCGAAAGTTATCCATCACAGTTATCAAAACGATTCGGGAACACCATCCAAGTCAAAAATTTTGGTGTTGATGGTGCAGCCGTACAGAAAACAGCAATCTTATCGTATTGGAATTGTAAGGAAATGAGCGAAAGTCTTTCTTATCAAAGCGATGTCATCTTTTTGATGCTTGGTACAAATGATTCTAAAAGTGTAAATTGGCAAAATGCTGAGGCTTTTAAAAAAGATTATATATCCTTAATTGAAACATATCAACAAGCATTGCCTAAAGCTGTTATATACCTAATGTTACCTTCGACAATGTATTCAATCCGTGAAGATGGTACATTAATTCACCAATTTTCACAAAGTAACATGAAGGAAATACAATCCGTTATTAAATCCATCGCAAAAGAAAAACAGCTGCCGCTTATTGATATTCATAGTGTCACAGCTGATCATGAAGAGTATTATCGTTATGATGGTATACATCCAAATGCAGATGGAGCAGCCTTCATCGCACAAACAGTCTATGACAGACTTGTGATAGATCAGCTAGAAGCCTTCTTACGTACCTTTGTAAATTGGGAGATCAAAGCGATGAAAATACTTATTGAAGCAAAATAAGAGTGCCGAGGAGGAATGAGAATGCCGTGGTGCAAGAAAGAAGATACAACAAATGCCATCATAACGGCAAAGCGTAATATGCAAAGTTCTCACCATGATGTAAAGATGATACAAAAGTTGCCAGAAATTGCTATTCTGTTCTTCATAGGGAAAGCTATACCTTATGTTTTGCGCACCTATGAATGTGATGAGCTATCCGCCAAATTTCCACGCTTTTTAAATCCATGCCCAATATATCGTTTTAAGAACATGGAAGTATGTTTTTTGGATGGAGGCAGAGGAGCACCACAGGCTGCAGATACTTTGGAAACGTTAGCGGAACTAGGAGTAAAAACGATTATATCTGTAGGCATGATAGGAGCCTTTCATCCTGCTTTCCATGTTGGTGATATACTCATCCCTTCCCATGCGTTAGCTGAAGAAGGAACTTCTCATCATTACTATGAAGATCTCATCTTTGCGTATCCTGCGCATCCTTTATGGGAAGAGCTAAAAAATCTATTGCCACAAGCGAAAAGTGAGCCAATTGTGAGCTGTGATGCTATTTATCGTCAAACCCTGCGAAAAGAAGAGCAATGGCGTAGGCAAGGCTGTGTCGGTGTTGATATGGAGACCTCTGCCATTATGAGCATTGGAAATTACCGGCATTTGCAGACAGCAGCAATTCTTATGGTTTCTGATGTTCATTCACATGAAACAGAGCATTGCGCTTGGGAATGGAAGGTGACAGATGCAATGCGAGAGGCTTTTACACGTACTTGTATTTCTTGTGTACAACGCTTATCCAGTGATAAAGAAATAACGAAATGAATGGATGGAAAACATCTCTTCTGATAGACATAAAAAACAGAAGGCAAATTCGCTTGATGAGCTGTGAAGTGCACCCCATAATTTGGACATACAAATTATGGAGGTGCATTTTAATATGTCAAAGTTAACCAGAGAACAAAAAATAGAAATATACGCTAGAAGAAAGAATGGAGAAACAGTTTCCTCTTTAATTAAAGAATTTAAAATCAGATCAGAGGCAGTAAACTATATAGTTAGTCTCATTGATCTTCACGGATTTGATATTTTGAGAACTGATAAAAATAACTATTATTCAATCATGATGAAACAGGAAATAATAGATAAGGTTCTGATTGATAATTGTTCAATACGCTCTGTAGCTTTAGAATACGGATTATTATCAAGAGGTATGTTGCAAAAATGGATTTGTTCGTATAAAAAGCATGGATGTGTTATAGTAGAGAAGACAAAAGGAAAGTCATCTGCTATGAAAAAGAAAAATGTAATTATCAAACCTTATGATGAAATGGATGATAAAGAAAAGGTTAAATATAACGAGGATCGTATTCAATATTTAGAAGCGGAGAATGAATACTTAAAAAAATTGCAAGCTGTAGTTCAAGCACGGAAGAATCGACAATCGAAGAAAGAGTAAAGATTGTCTTTGAATTACGGCTGAAATATCCTTTAAAGATTCTTCTTGAAACATCCAAGATACCAAGATCAACCTATTACTATACCGTTTCTAAAGTTGATAAAGATACCGGAAATGATGAAGTAATGAATAACATCATTGATATCTTCTATACTCATAAAGGGCGCTATGGATACCGCAGAATTACTTTAGAACTTACCAATAGAGGATTTCATATCAATCACAAAAAAGTAAAACGATTGATGAAGCGTTTAGGCTTATATGGAATTGCACCGAAAGCAAAATACAAATCCTATAAGGGAGCCATAAACGGAACCGTAAAAAACCAATTATTAAATAAAGTAGTGGATGAAGAAAATCATAAGACATGCTACGAAAGAGATTTTACAACTACAAAGTGTGATGAGAAATGGACAACCGATATATCCGAATTTCATATCGCAGCCGGCAAGCTATATCTATCGCCCATATTAGATATGCACAGTCGTGAAATCATATCGTTCAGCATATCAAATAGTCCTAACTATGAACAAACGAAAGAAATGCTTAATTACGCTTTTAAAACGCATAAAGACTTGAAAGGATTGATCTTTCATTCCGATCAAGGATGGCAATACCAAATGCAGCCTTATCATAAAGTATTGAAAGAACAAGGAATTATCCAATCAATGTCACGAAAAGGAAATTGTCTTGATAACTCACCTATGGAGAACTTCTTTGGGATTATGAAACGAGAAATGTTTTATGGACATGAATATGAATTTAAAACATTAGATGAATTACGTATTGCCATGAAAGAATATATCAAGTATTATAATACACAAAGAATCACAGTAAAATTAAAAGGATTAACTCCTATACAAT
>NZ_CEVYEL010000052.1:0-16784 GCF_982403165.1 Longicatena sp. | reverse complement strand
ATATAAATTAATAAGAAAGCAGGTTTTTTATGAATACAATAGGAAATATAGTAAAAGAAAAATTACAGAATTATGAAGAAAAGCTAAAGGCCAGCAATCGTCGTAGTTTATCTAGAATATGCAATTGTACAGAAGGAGCTTTTTTATTGGCCATGACAATCTATGTGGTTGGCAATATGAATGCTTGGACAATTTTAATGTTGGCAATCTGTGTCTTTTTAATATTTAGAATCATACATATCTATATAACGATAACAAGCTCATTGGATATTAGATTATTATATTTTGGAATGATTTTTTGTGAAATTGTGCTTTCCGGAATAGGTTTCTTTTATACACCAATCCTTCTATTTTTAGGTTTGATATTCGCTATGTTAATCGGATTTCCTTTTTTATTCCATAAACTTTCTTTATTGAAAAACTAAAAAAAGAAATACGAATTTTCATTTATTTTAAACTTTTATTGACTTTGATAATGAATTTATGTATAATTTCTTAGCAATGCTCAATTTGTATAAAGAAAAAAGAAGTGGAGGTGGCTCTTGTGAAAAGAACATATCAACCGAGCAAAAGAAAACACCAGAAAACTCATGGATTCAGAGCCAGAATGGCTACTGTTGGAGGACGTAAGGTTTTAGCACGTCGTCGTAGTAAAGGTAGAAAAGTGTTGTCAGCTTAAAAAATCACCTTCGGGTGATTTTTTTGTAGTAAGGTCTGAAAAGGAGCAACGATATGAAAAAAGAATTTCGTGTAAAAGATACGCGAGAGTTTGCGGAAATCATGAATTATAAGAAGTTCTATACATGTCCTTCCTTTGTTATTTATGTAAAACCTAGAAAAGAAGATCATGCGCGTGTAGGAATTTCCGTTGGAAAAAAGATGGGAAAAGCTGTTATACGTAATAAAATTAAGCGGCAAGTACGCAGCATGGTACAAGATATTTATACATTTGATGAGAATTTTGATACGATTATTCTTGTTCGAGTGAAATATCATGAAGAAAATTATATAAACAACAAAAAACTCTTGGAAAGATTGATTAAAAAAGTTAAAATATAAAGGTAGGCAACTTTAGCGAGGAGAAATGAAATGAAAGATTTTTTTAAACAAAAAAAGAAATTGCTTCTTGTTGTAATGCTGATGGTGGTAACGCTCACAGGATGTAGCGTACCGCGTGGTCAGAATGGTAAGACTTATGTGGACTCCATTATTACAATTAAAGAAGAAACCGTAGCAAGGAAGAATGTAGATTTTGAAAAGGGATCAAAAGCAGAAAAGCTGTATAAAGACTTAAAACCGGATGAAAGAATTACCATCAAGCCAACAACTTTCTCAGATGCGATGGATGAAGGTTGGTTCCATGGTATTATCGTATATCCAATTGCACAGCTGATCAACTGGGTAGCAAACTTTACGGATGCCGGTATTGGTATCATCGCAGCAACCTTTTTGATTCAGTTATTAATTTTCCTGTTTTCTATTAAATCACAGGTCGCAAATCAGCGCATGCAGGCATTACAGCCAGAAATGCAAAAAATCCAGGCAAAGTATGCCGGTCGTACAGATGATCGTTCCAAAATGGCGCAAGCACAGGAAATGCAGGCTTTATATTCTAAATATAAAATTAATCCATTTGGAACTTTATTAATCACTTTTATTCAGTTCCCTGTTATTTTGGGTATGTATCAGGCAACAATGCGTGCTTACAGTGTAGTAACTGGTAGTTTTGCCGGTATCAATCTTGCAAAAACACCAATTGAAGGTTTAAAAGAAGGAAAGATTGCTTTTGGCGTTATCTTCATCTTGATGGTTCTGTTCCAACTTCTTTCCTTTAAAATGCCACAATGGTTACAGGAACATCGAAAAAAGAAACAACATGTAAAAGAAAAGAAATATGCAGAACCTAAGAAACAGCCGGGTATGATGGGCTCAATGAATATGATGATGTATATGAGTACAGCAATGATTGCCATATTCGCTATCAACTGGCCATTAGGTATGTCATTCTACTGGTTGGTAAATTCCATTGTCAGAGTAGGACAGAACTTATTGATTCATAAATGCTTTATCAAAGATTAGGAGGCATACGTTCAATGAAAACATATACTGGAAAAAACTTGGAAGATGCTATTCAAAATGCAGCAAACGATAAACAAGTGACAGCAGAGGAACTTACTTATACCGTTATTGAGGAAACTAGTGGTTTTCTGGGATTAGGAAGTAAAGTAACGATTAGTGCTTATTGCAAAAATGATATCATGGATTTTATGAAGGATTATCTGCAAACTTATTTTGATGGAATTCAAATGGAAGCAACCATTGAAGTAAGTGAAGATAATGATTTCTATCATGTAGATTTGGATGCTGAAAACAATGCTATCTTAATTGGTAAAAATGGGCAAACACTGCAATCTATGAATGCTGTATTGAAATCTGCAGTATCCAGTGAATTTAAAAAACGTATCCGTGTTCTCATTGACATCAATGGATATAAAGAAGAAAAATACCAAAAAGTATGTTCTTTAGCATTGCGTGTAGCAAAAAGTGTACAGCGCAGCAAAACAGATGCTATCTTAGATCCTATGCCAGCTGATGAGCGTAAAGCTATTCATAACTATTTGACGAATATGCGTAATATCTCCACGGTAAGTGAAGGGGAAGGTAATCAAAGACGATTAAAAATCGTATATGACCCTGAAAAACAATAAAAAACTATTAGAAAGTCTGTGAAAAGCAGACTTTTCTTTTTGCACAATAAGAAATTCTTGTTAGTAAGATGTCTTCATTTATTTGATATGAAAGGTACATGTTATTTACTGATTAGTTATAGGATGGAGAACCTTTAGCTAATTGTAAATCACGAGTATGTAATGTGCTAGATAATTTTTTATTTAAAATGCTAAATGAATTTCGAAAAAGATATTTGTTAATCTATCGTAAATAGGAAAGTAAGAAGACTGTTTTTATTTATGGTGGTATAAAAAAGAAATTTAAAAAGTTCTAAATAGTGTATATTACGGAAGGTTTATAATTTTTATATCTTATATTTATCACATATAAGTAAATTTTCTAAGATTCCATATACTGCTCAAAATATTTATGCTAAAATAGCGATAAAGGAAGATGAGCACAATGACAGAAACAATCTTTGAAACTTTATTGAAAGAGATGGAAGAACAACAAAAACTACATCATCTGCCAATTGTAGAGAAAAAGGCGAAGCAATTATTAAAATTAGCTGAAAAAGAGCAAAATCATTATTATGAAAGTATTGCCTGGTATTTTATATCTTTATTATCTTTTTATAATGAAGATAAACAAAAAGCTATGAAAGCATGCGGTCAAGGTTTAAAACTATGTGAATCAGCGGATAATGTACGCTATGAAATACGTTTAATGAATCTTGCCGGCATTTTATATGCAGATAGTAGTAATGAATTAACAGCGCTTCATCATTTTATTAATGCTTATTTCCTGTCAAAAGAACATCCGGAATATGGATTCATGCAATTGATTTTAAAAAATATGGGAACATTATTTTTTAGTATCGGTATGTATCAGGAAGCTTTGCAATACTATACAGAAGCATTTGACTATATGTTGCTCGATAAGTTTGAAAAGGGAGATTTACAAATTGTTATTTCTCATATCATGTTTACACTTGCCAGAATGAATGAGCAGGAAGAAGTAAGGATTTGGAAAAAGAAATATGACGAATTAGATAATGAATTAGCTAAAATACCAGAAGAATATGTACTTAGTGAACTATATCTGGATGTCTGTGCGCATACTACATCAAAGGTGCCTGAAAAAATGGAGCAGGTATTAAAAAATTTATATCAGGAAGAGGACTATTCCCATATTAAAAACTGTATGTTTTTTATGCTTGAAATGAGTTTGCATATGAAAAATGATTCGCTGTTTATTAAATTATATCAAACAGCAAAGAAATTATTTAAAGATATGAAAAATCCATATTTTGAAGAAGAACTTTCACAAATCTATATACAATATCTTAAAGAATTTCATAAAGATAATTTAAAAGATGAAATTTATCAACATTACGAAATATATCAAAAAGCTCAATCTTTTAATTTAGAGAATCGTAAGATCAGTATGAAAGTTAAAATGGATTTAGAAAATACGTTGTATAAACAACGTAAAATCATTGAAAACAATCAGAAACTTATGCAGTACACGCAATTAGATGACTTTACCGGCGTTTTGAAAAAAACAGCTTTCCGCAAACAGACGATAGAAAAACTTCAGCGTCGAAATAAGAATCAGAAAGCATTTTTCTTGATGATGGATATAGATAATTTTAAACATATCAATGACAGTTATGGACATATGATCGGTGATCGTGTCATAAAAGAAATAGTAGCAATCATTAAAAATAATGTTGATCAAAATACCCTTATAGGAAGAGTAGGCGGTGATGAATTTGCCATTTATGCAGATCATGTATATGAATTATATAAGATAGAAAATTGTGTAGAAAAGATAAAAAATGATGTACAAGATATTAAAATTAGAAATGTTAAAAAAAGAATAAGTATCAGTATAGGAATATGTGAAGCATCGGATGATGATTCATATGATATTATTTATAAAAAAGCAGATCATGCATTGTATGAGGCAAAATTGAGTGGAAGAAATCAATATGTAGTTTATGAAGAAGATAACGTTCAGGAAGAAAGCTTATTACCAATGCATAGTAATGAATTTTCTAAATTATCGATCTCTGCAGTTCTTCCAAAGGTATTTATGATTTTAAATACGGAAAAGAAAAGCAATACGATTTTAGACAGAGCCATTTGTTATATAGGGAGAACCTTACATATAGAAGACTTATTTTTACTTTATTTTATAGACCGAAAAAAAGAACAAGGGTATTTAAAAGTGTTTAACTTAAATGATAAAAGTATTCGCAGTCAAGCCATTTACCATATAGAGGAAGGGTATTTTAACGAATTTGATGAAACAGGTTTATTTCAAAATCATGATCTGAATCATTGTGATTTTCCATATGAAACAAAGTATAAAGAAAATCATATCATGTCTACCATACAGAAAAAAATTGAATATGATGGTCATTTTTATGGTATTGTGGGTATGAATAAAAAGAGTCGTCAAGTTTGGAATATAAAAGATGTTCTCTTAATTGAAAATATGGCCTGTGCATTTTCTACATATTTTGAAAGTTGGCGAAAACAGGATTGATTTCCTGTTTTTCTATGGAATTTTCATGTATAATAAGAAAGCTGATTGAGGTGATAAAATGAAATTAATAGCCGGTTTAGGAAATCCAGGGAAAGAATATGAAAATACAAGACACAACTCAGGTTTTTGTGTCATGGATGCGATTGCTAAGGAATTGCATGTTGATATCACACAAAAGAAATTTAAATCACTCATTTGTATGACAAGAATACAAGGAGAACAAGTATTATTAATGAAACCGCAAACCTATATGAATAATTCTGGGGAAGCTATTATTGAGGCTGTCAAGTTTTATCATATTGATGTAAAAGACATTTTGATTATTTATGATGATTTAGATTTGCCTGTTGGAAAGATACGATTACGTGAAAAAGGAAGTGCAGGTGGTCAAAATGGTATGAAAAACATTATTGCACATTTGCATACACAAGAGTTTAAAAGAATTCGCGTAGGGATCGGAAAGGATTCACGAGTACCTGTCATTGATTGGGTATTAGGGAAAATCAGAAAAGAAGATCGTGAAGATTATGAAAAAGCAATAGCACTGGCAAAGGATGCAGCTATTTATAGCGTTACGCATACCTTTATGGATACGATGAGCCATTTTAATGTGAAATAAAGCTTTTTCATGATAATACATGCAGAAAATAAGGTGATAAAGTGAAAATACTTCTTCAGGAATTCATGCAGAATGCAGCGGTTACTTCCATTGTTGAAGGTAAAAGTCAGCTGGGTAATTTATCATTAAGTGAAGAAGCCCTGCTGTTAGCAGCGGCATATCGCAAAAAACCGCAAAGTATGTTTATTATTAAGAATAACGCATATACGGCACAAAAACTCTATGATCGCTTAGAATGTCTATTAGAGGATGATGTGCTGCTTTTCAGCGTGGAAGAATCATTACGGGTGGAAGCTATTGCTGCTTCACCGGAAAGCAAAGCAGCACAGATGGAAACAATGGCAAAGCTTTTAGATAAGCATCCTTATATTTGCGTCATGAATGCAGCGGCTGCGATTCGTTTTCAACCATCTGTAGATATTTTTCAACAACACTTTATTCATATTCGGCAAGATGATGTGTTGGATTATGAACAACTGAAACAACTGTTATTTGAAGCTGGCTATGCCTATGTAAATCGTGTTGATCAACCATTATGTTATGCGGCAAGAGGTGGTATCATCGATGTATATTCGATGAATTATGAGCATCCGATTCGTATAGAATTTTTTGATAATCTTGTCGAAAGTGTACGATTTTTCGATATTTCCACGCAAAGAACAATTGAACTGATAAAAGAAGTGACAATCATTCCTGCTAATAATCTTTTGTTTACGGATGAAGAAATCGGTTGTATCGTTGAACGTGCAAACCAAGAATTAGCTATACAGCAGAAACAGTTATCATTATCTTTTCGTGATCAGTTGATATCACAAGTGAATGAAGATTTAGACTTATTGGCAAATCGACATGCAGAAAATCATTTATATCGTTATTATGCGTTTCTTGATCAGGCAAATACGATTTGCGATTATGTGAAAGATGCTAGTATTGTTGTTTCTAGTAAGGAAGAAGTTAACGATACAATCCGTCATCTACAGGAAGAAAATATTGCCTATTTACAAGAATTATTTCAAGAAGGAAGTGCTTTGTATAAGTTTGGTGTATTTGAAGATTTATCCAAAATATTAGGCAAACATAAAGTTATTGAATTTGGCATGTTTGTGGATTATAAAAAACCGATTACATCACAAATCATGAGCATGTCATTAGGTGATATTAATTTAGAACGGACTATCCAGGAAATCATTTCAGCATCGCATCGTCACAGAGTTTTATTATGTTTAGATCATCATGAGATTTCACAAGTCCGTAAACTGCTTGAAGAACAGCATGTAGCTACACGCATCGTTCATGAGGATGATGTATTAACTGAAGGCGTCTCTATTTTAGAGAAGAAAATGGTTGAAGGATTCAGCTGTTTAACAGAAGGAATCAGCGTTTACACGAGCAAGGAATTATTTCATAAATCCCGTAAATCCACGCGTTATTCCAATAAGTTTAAAGAAGCTGAAGTTTTGCATGATTATCAAGAACTGCATATCGGAGATTATGTCGTACATAATCAGCATGGTATTGGTAAATATTTAGGTATCGTCAATAAAGAGGTAGATGGTATCCACAAGGATTTTTTGCATATTGCCTATAAAGGTGATGATGTTTTATTAGTACCATTAGAGCAATTTCAATTGATTCGTAAATTCGTATCAAAAGAAGGAGCAGCTCCTAAACTAAATAAATTAGGCAGTGGTGAATGGGAAAAGACGAAGAAAAAAGTCAGTGCAAAAATAGCAGAATTAGCAGATCGTTTAATTCATTTATATGCCAATCGTGATGAGCATATCGGGCATGCATTCGCAAAAGATACGGCGATGCAAAAAGAATTTGAAGATGATTTTGATTATGAATTAACAATTGATCAGGCAAAAGCAGTAAAAGAGATAAAAAGTGATATGGAATCCAGTAAGCCAATGGATCGATTGTTATGTGGAGATGTCGGATTTGGCAAGACAGAAGTTGCCGCAAGAGCTGCTTTTAAAGCAGTGAGTGATAATAAACAGGTTGCCTTTCTATGTCCGACAACCATTTTATCTTTACAACATTTTAAAACTTTTCAACATCGTTTTCGCAATTTTCCAGTAAATATTGCGGTCGTAAATCGCTTTATTAAACCACAGGATCAAAAACAGATCATCAAAGATCTAAAAGAAGGTAATCTGGATATCCTGATTGGAACACATCGTTTATTATCTAAGGATATACAATTTAAAGATCTTGGATTATTAGTGATTGATGAGGAACAGCGTTTCGGTGTAGAACATAAAGAAAAGATAAAAGAGTTAAAAAACAGTGTTGATGTTTTATCACTTAGTGCTACACCAATTCCAAGAACATTGCAAATGTCTTTGATAGGCATACGTTCACTTTCACAATTAGAGACACCACCATTAAACCGCATGCCGGTACAGACATATGTAATTGAGAAAAATTTTTCAATGATCAAGGAAATTATTCAAAGAGAACTGGCACGCAATGGGCAGGTTTTCTATCTTTATAACAATGTGAAAGAGATTTATAATGTCGCAAGAAAATTACGAGAAGCATTACCGGATGTGGAAATTGGTGTCGCTCATGGACAAATGAGCCGTGATGATATTGAAGATGTCATGATGCAATTTACGGATAATCAATATCAGGTATTGGTTTGCACGACGATTATTGAAACAGGGATTGATATACCAAATGCGAATACCATTCTCATTGAAGATGCTGACCATTTTGGTTTAAGTCAGTTATATCAAATAAAAGGAAGAGTTGGTAGAAGTGATCGTTTGGCATATGCGTATTTGATGTATTCTCCGCAGCGTCAGTTGAGTGAAGTAGCAATGAAACGACTCAAGTCAATCAAAGAATTTACACAACTTGGCAGCGGATATAAGATTGCCATGCGGGATTTAACGATTCGTGGTGCCGGGGATATGTTAGGTCCTCAACAAGCTGGTTTTATTGATACGGTAGGTATTGATATGTATATCGAGATGTTGAATAGTGCGATTATGGAGAAAAAAGGCATTAAAAAAGTTGAAAAGCCGGTTATGAAAAAAGCAAACATAAAAGTAGATGCCTATATACCAGGACAGTTTGCCAATGAGGATTATGAGAAAATTACATTGTATCAGCGTATTGAAAAGATAGAAACGAAACAAGAATTAAAGGCAATGTTAGAAGAGATTAAGGATAATTATGGAAAATTACCTAAGGCGGTTCAGTTATTGTTTGAAAAGAAACGTTTGGATATTCTCATAAATGAACCTTATGTAGAGAATTTTCAGGAACAGCCAAAAAGAATTAGTATGTCATTTACCGAAACCTGGTCAAATGCAATTGATGGTGTGAAATTATTTGAATTCATGACGTGTATTTCTAAGGATATTCAATTACGGTATGTCAATCGTAAAATCACTTTGCAATTTGCAAAGCGAAAAGATTGGTTGATTACGGTTATTGAAATTTTAGAGAGTTGTGAAAAACTTGAAAGAAAAGAAGCTTAATGATACATCCACCTTTGTGATGAAGGTGGGTGTTTTCTTTTTTGAACGTTTTATTGAAACTGTTTATAAAAAAGAAACAAACAATGAAAAATGAAATGGTTTTAAGAAAATTATACACATAAAAATGTAACTTATATCAAAAAGAATGCTATACTTTAAGTAAGAAAAGAGGGATGTTGTTATGAAAAAAACGAGTCGCGTATGCTGTGCAATCTTATGTTTCTTTTTATTAACTGCTTGTTCATCCAATGATAAAACAAAGCAGCCATCAAATGCCACAAAAGTAAAAGAACAAACAACACTCAGTAATGAAACAAAAGAACTATTCACTTATTTGGATGCAACTTTAAAAGCAAAAAGTTTGCATTTGCAATCACAACAAGATTATGAAAGAGATCAACGCTATTATCAAAATAATACGGAAATTAAAAAAGATGGGAATGGTGGAAGTGTGATTTCCACTGGTGATATCGATAATGCAAATCCAAAGCAAGCACATTATATGGTGAAACAAATAACAGAAGATAGTACCGTGGTATATGGTGAAGAAAATGGTTATATGTATAACTATCTGAAACAAGAAAATGGTACCTACAACTTAAGTCAAAAAGAAGCAACGACATCATCAGATATTGAAAATAGTTTTTTATATTATTATTTGAACTATGATTTATTAAAACTTACACAACAAAGTTTTACATGTGTAAAAGATAAGGAAGGTAATGATATCTTATATACATTGACGATAAAAGATCCTGATTCTTACATAAAAATTTATAATCAAAAAAATAAAGAGGATAAAATAGAGAATGCCGATATCTCAAAACTTCATTCTTATAAACTTGTATTCTGTATTCGTGATGATTTGGTTAAATCTATAACAAGTGATATGGATTATGAAATCAGTATTCCACAAAAGGAAGATAATACCGAGTATGATACGTATGTTGAGCAGACAAAATTGCATCATTATACGGAATTCAGTAAAATTAATGAAACAGTGAAGATTCATCTGGAAAATTTCAAAGGTTAAACAGTGTTTTAAGAGAATGTTTGAAATGCCCTTTGTTAATTAGTTGTTCAATTAACGAGGTTTATGTCATTGCATTCTCTTTTTATATATGAATCATGTTATAGTTAACGCTTTTTAACCATAACCAGCTTATCCAATACACTCTTATCTGCATGTGTCAAGATGTAGAGAATCAGCTTTGAAGAAAGATGGAGTAAACCTTGTTTCATAAATAAAAATGCGTTACAATAAAAGAGCTGAAAAAGATAATAAAAAGAGAGGAATACATATGTTAAATAAACAGTTTTTCACTTCTGAATCGGTAACAGAAGGACATCCTGATAAAATCTGTGATCAAATCAGTGACGCGGTGTTAGATGCTATCATTGAACAAGATCCCAATGCGCGTGTAGCATGTGAAACCTGCTGTACGACTGGTATGGTCATGATCATGGGTGAAATTTCGACAAACTGCTATGTCGATATTCCAAGTATTGCACGTAATGTAGTACTGGAAATCGGCTATGACAGAGCAAAATATGGTTTTGATGGTACAACTTGTTCCGTATTAACTTCGATTGATGAGCAATCCAGTGATATCGCTATGGGTGTTGATCATTCTTTAGAAACAAAAGAAGGTAAGGAAGAAGATAATAATGGTGCTGGTGATCAGGGAATGATGTTTGGTTATGCTTGTGATGAAACACCAGAATTGATGCCATTATCAATTTCTTTGGCTCATCGTTTAGCAAAACAACTGACTGCAGTCAGAAAAGATGGTACATTGGATTATCTTCGCCCAGATGGTAAGACGCAGGTTACGATTGAATATGAAAATGATGTTCCGAAACGTGTAGATACAATTGTTATTTCAACGCAACATTCGGATACAGTAGAGTTGGAAACCATTCGCAAGGACCTGAAAAAATATGTTATTGATGTTATTATTGATCCGACAATGATGGATGAAAATACGAAAATTTATATCAATCCAACAGGTCGTTTTGTAATTGGTGGTCCTCAGGGTGATAGTGGGTTGACTGGCCGCAAGATTATTGTAGATACATATGGTGGAATGGCACGTCATGGCGGCGGTGCTTTCTCTGGTAAAGATCCAACGAAGGTAGACCGTAGTGCTGCTTATGCTAGCCGTTATGTGGCAAAAAATATTGTAGCTGCAGGACTTGCAAAACGTTGTGAAGTACAATTGGCATATGCCATCGGTATTGCTCATCCCGTGAGTGTTTTGGTTGATACATTTGGCACTGGTAGATTACCTGATGAAGAAATTGCTGAAATTGTGCAAAAAGAATTTGATTTGCGTCCTACCAGCATCATTAAGACATTAGATTTGCGTAAACCTATTTATCGCAAATTAGCTGCGTACGGGCATATGGGTAGAGAAGATTTGGGTGTGAAATGGGAAGATACGACACCTGCGGAATCATTAAAAAAATATTTGAGATAAAGAAAACGTAGTAATTCAGTTTTCGCAACGCTAGTTTTATAAATCATTCGCCCTTACTATCCTATGGATAGGAGGGCTTTTTTCTGACATCTGTGTAAGGTTAGAGCGTTTTTCGATGAAGTTGTGTATAATTAAGAGGAGAAGAAAACAAGAAGCTTTCACTTGTGCATTAGATGAAATGGATAAAGTACAAATTTATGGTCAGTAGGAAGATAAGCAGTAAGCGAAGATAAATAAAGAAGATACGTTGAGTTAAGATAAGTTAAAAAAGATGGTCTATGTTGGAAGGTGAAGATATGGTAAAAGTTGCGATTGTTGAAGATGATGAAATTATACTTGAAGAGTTAAGTAATTGTTTAAAGGAATGGAATTTTGAGGTCAATAAAGTAGATGTGGCAAAAGATATTTTACAACAGCTCACGACTGTAAATTGTGATATCGTATTGCTGGATGTTCATCTACCCAATATAAACGGTATCAGTGTTTGCCGTCAATTTCGAAAGTTTAGTAATGCACCGGTAATTTTTATATCCAGTGATGCAGATCGTATGAGCATGGTAAGTGCCTATGAATATGGTGGAGATGATTATATCGTTAAACCATTTGATAAGATGGTTCTCATCGCTAAATTGAATGCATTTATCAGAAGGATGCAGCAAGAAGCAGATAAGGAAGTTTTAGTATGGCGTGGTGTTGAATTAAATCTGCGAACCTATCAATTAAAATATCAAGGAAAGATGATGGAAATTACGAAGAATGAGATGAAAATATTAGAATTGTTGATGAGCAATCCACATGTAGTAATATCACGCAGTGATATGATGATGGCTTTGTGGAACAGTGATTGTTATGTAGATGATAACACCTTAAGTGTTAATGTTGGAAGATTGCGGAAAAAACTGGAAGATGTCTTTCGCATAGATGATTTTATTCATACAAAGAAAGGCACAGGTTATTATATATGAAACTACTACATGATTTATCAGGATCTGTATGTTTACTTTTAACGATGGTGATCGTACAAGTCATTTGTTTATGGACATTTGAAATAGAGAAAGAAATCATTGAATACATCTTGTTTATGGAAATCAGTATGTTATTGTGTTATATCGGTATTGCTTGGGTAAAACGAAGAGCTGAAATAAAACAATTACAAGAATGCAATCATGTCTCTTTTTTAGAAAGAAAGGCATTAACTGCTAAAGACAAAGAAATACAGCGTATCATCAAGGAATTGGAAGAGGAATATTATTCACAGAAACAATCTTATCAGAAAGAGAAAAAAGAACGGGAACAGTATTTTCAATTATGGATACATCAAATAAAGACACCCATTTTTGCTATGCATATGTTGAATGAACATATGCAGGATGAAAAAAGAAAAAAACAAATCCGTGCTGAGTTATTCAAGATCGAGCGTTATACGCAGATGGCATTGTCTTATCAGCGTATAGATGATGATTATATTATGGAAAAGTGTTGTTTACATACAATAGTACAAGAAGCATTACGAACTTATAGCACATTGTTTATTGAAAAAGGTTTGTGTCTTGATTTCTCATATGATGAGGATGATGAAATTTATACGGATCGCAAATGGTTGTGTTTTGTTATTGAGCAACTATTAGATAATGCTATAAAATATACCCAACATGGTACCATTCATGTACGTTGTAGTAAGGACGAAGTAAGCATTGAGGATGAGGGTTGCGGTATTGCTAGCGAAGATATTGTATTAATCAAACAAAAGGGATATACTGGTAAACTTGGCAGAGAGAAAAAACAAGCAACCGGCATGGGATTATATTTCGTTAAAGAAATTTGTGAACGTCTGCATATCAAATGGCAAATATCTTCACAATGGCAGCATGGTACTAAGGTATCTTTGTATCCGGTGAAGGAAAGATTAATGGATAGATAATATGGGAGCAATGTTTTTACGTAAAAAATTATGTACGATTTCTTTCTATTAAAATGAGTCTATACTACAAAGACAATGGTTTTTAGCATGATGAAAAGATTGTTAAGCAATACCTAACATGATGTTATAAACAATGATTTTAAGAAAGATTGAACGACAACGAAATCTTTGATAGAAAAGGGTGAAAAGAAAGATGACATAGATGTTAGATATCCGTCATCTTAAGTTAAGGCAGAAAATGGAAATGCTTGTTATACTTTAGATCAAGGAGGAAATATCTATGACAATATTAGCATTAGAAAATGTGCATAAAGTATATACATCTCGTTTAAAAAGTCAACATACGCATGCTTTGGACGGGGTGAGTATGGAATTAGAAAAAGGTGAATTTGTCGCTATCATGGGCGAAAGTGGTTCGGGGAAGAGTACACTGTTAAATCTATTGGCTTGTTTTGATGATACAAGTGAAGGAGCTATCTATATTCAGGATAAAAACATTGTAGCAATGAAGGAAGAAGAAAAGGCATTATATCGTAGAGAACACATCGGTTTTGTGTTTCAAGATTTTTCATTGCTTGACTCTTTAAGTGCAGAAGATAATATTTTATTACCATGCATCCTTTCTCAAAAAGATTTAAAGGAAAAGCGAAAATACTTGCAAAAGCTTTGTCATACTTTGCATATTGAAGATTTATTAAAACGTTTTCCTTATGAGTTAAGTGGAGGTCAGCAACAACGTGTGGCAATAGCAAGAGCCTTGATCAATGAACCAGATATTTTATTGGCAGATGAGCCAAGTGGCGCTTTAGACTCAAAAAGCAGCATGCAGCTATTAGAACTGCTGTGTGCATTACAAAAACAAGGACAATCGATTTTAATGGTGACACATAGCCCACTAGCAGCATCCTATGCACAACGTGTCGCTTTCCTAAAAGATGGCAAAATTATTCAAGAAATCTATAGTGGAGAAGATAATCGTGAAACTTTTTATAATCGTATCGTGCATATGCTGAGTGTTCAAGAAAGCAGGGATCTGCATGAATATTAAATATTATTTCACCTTGGCATGGAGTGATATTCGAAACATGAAGGATATTTATCTTCCTTATGGTGGAATGATGTCCATGTGTTTTTGTTTCTTATATATAATCGCATACTTAGGTACGCATGGTAATTTTTATTCCTTAACAAAAGGTTCCATTATGACGCTAGACTTACTAACATGTGGTGGTGTCATCTTATGTGTATTAATTTTTATCTTATGTTGGACGTTTTCATTGACGATACGCCGTCAGATATCCACGCGTCAGGGATTATATCGTGTGTTGGGTTTTTCCCGAAAGAATTTATTATTACTAAATGCCTGTGTGATGATAATTATCAGTGTGTTAGCACTCATTGGAGGTATGATATTCTGTATTGTATTCGGTAAGTTGCTTATCATGAGTGCAGAACGTTTTGCAAGACAAACACTGATACAAGGAATTACCGTTGATATGCGACTGATGTTATGGATAAGCTTATTTATGCTTTCTGTCGGACTTGTTTTGCTCGTTCGTGATTCAGTATATATTGTTACGCATAACCCTTTAACAATGTTACGTAAAGAAAAAATGCAAGAACAGCCAAAAGCAAAAAAATTGACAACCATATTTGGTATTGTATTTTTAGGCGTTGGTTATGGTATATCTTTATCCGTAAATGATATTGGTGATGATTTAGAAAAAATTGTTTTTGCCATTCTTCTTGTGATTTTTGGCACATATTGTGTTTTTAAAGGAACAGGGATTATGTTGTTGAAGCTGCTGCAACGAAATGAGAAACTATATTATCATAAAAAACATATGATTACCCTATCAAATCTATTATTTCGTTTGCGTAGTTATGCTGTTTCAATGGCAAGTATTACGATCTTACTGACGATGCTGATATTAACTGCATCCATGTGTATATCACTGTATACAGGGGTAGAAGATAGTGTAAAGCAACGCTTTCCTGAGTATAAATTTATCATTAATGGTATAAATGATGATCAACAGCTCCAACAAATAGTAAAGAAACATCATTTAGCAATTCAAAAAGAAGTCCAGATACCAGTAGTTCATGGTGCTATGCAAGTGGTAGTACGCAATGAAGAATTATGGATTGGAAAAGTGAATGAAACGATTAAAGAAAATGATTCGGTTCCAGCATTAACAGCTATCACATTATCTGGATATCAAAATGCGACAAATACACAAGTTCATTTAAAAAAAGATGAAGTTTTATTATTGAATCGTACATCCCATCCTATTCATACAATGAATATACGCATGGAAAATGATGATCATACCATTTCTATTATGAAGAAAAAGGTAAGATCTTCTGATGTCGATTTTGAAGTTTTCCCTACGGATTTAGTCTTAATCGTACCTGATCAACAAGCAGTTGCTTATTTAGATTATCTATTCGGGGAATATGTACACGATGATCCAGGTTATAGTACGACTTTAAGTATGTATCGCAGTATGAATTTCATTGGTAGTGAAGATAATCAAAAGGCATTAGCTGCAGACTTAAACGCAAACGAGGAAATAACAATAGAGGATTATTATACAGTTTTAGATGAAATGATGAGTGCATATGGAAGTTTTCTGTTTTTAGGCATTCTTTTCTCCATTCTCTTCATCTTCTCAATCTTTATGATCTTGTATTATCGTATGCATGAAGATTTACGCGAGCATGAACATGAGTACAGTATTTTATATCGTATTGGATTAACGAAGAGAGAGTTGAGTTTAGAGTCGGCAAGAGAGAACAGATGGCTGATCTTAGCACCTCCTATATTAGCAATCTTACATTGTCTTATGGCTTATCCGGCTTTTCACCTTTTTGCAAGTTTATTTGGTTTTGGAAAGAATGGTTTTTCGTTTATGCTGATGGGTGAAGGATGTTTGGTCGTTTTATTTGTTTTTATTGTTTATATGTTACTGTTGCAGATGTTAATAAAGAAAAAAATTATGACAAGAAAGGTTTAAGTAGAAATTGTTTGTGAGAAGCGTGTTATAAGT
>NZ_CEVYEL010000051.1:0-16957 GCF_982403165.1 Longicatena sp. | reverse complement strand
TTATATTATTTCATAAAAACCAATCATTCCTTTCTGCTTCGCTTCAAGGCACACATAGGTATGAATAAGTGTGCTTAGCGAAATCTTTCTTATTTGAATTTCTTATCTATTTTGTTATCATGTGCTTGAAGATTGAAGTATACTACAAAGCACGGTATGGTGAGTTGCAGATTTCTGCACTCGTTCAGATCAAATCAGCATAAAAACAGCATCATACTCGATATCTATCCCTACTCTAATAGGAATTTTAAATTCCATTTCATTATGTTATGGTAGCAAGAAAATAGAGCATTTGCTTTTCATTTGTGTTTAAGCAAATACTCTATATAAAATTTTATCATACAGTTTTGAATCATCTTAAAAAATTTAATACATTTTTTATTGCTTCCCTTTTCCAGTAGGACAAATTAGTTTTTGAACTAACACTTTTAGGTTTGCTAGATTACATTCACTCAATACTTCCATATTTTTACTATGCAATATATAAGCTGCCAACCTTCAAACTAGCCTGTTCCAATACATTACTCTTGATTTTTCCATAGGTTGCATCACTTAATCCAACTCACTCATTATCAATTTCACTTCTATGGAAGGCAGACAGACAGTTTCGACATGTATATCATTGTCCAAGCCAAATCGCATATCTTTTTATTTCTTATCTGTCTTTTTCTCCAACATTTTTATAGAGTTCAAATAATCTTCTTCTACATCACTGAAAGTTTTTGCTTTATATTTCTTATATTCATCTGTTGCCTTATCGATAGCTTGCTTATGAGAAATACTACCATTTCCCTGTAACAACTGTTCTCCACTCATTGTAAGTATACGATCCAAATGTTCTGCCCAATCTTTCATGGTCATTTTCTGTTCACGCTCCGCCTGGCGCTCTGCAAAATCCAAATATCCTGACACAAGCTGTCCCATTGCCCGAAGTTCTTTTTCACTCAAATAATTTTTGGCAATAATAGCTTCCTTCAAGGTTGGTTGATTTCCTACAAATGTTGTAAGTCCCATAAAATCTTTTTCTGCATCCGCTCTTGTATAAATAACTTCAGCCGCCGTCTGGCCATGAATGGCGTAGTGAATTTTATTCTGTACTTTTTTAAAGAAAAGAATAGATATTTCTGCTTTTGGGTCATAATCAATACTCGTAGCATATATTTCCAGAATTTGCCTGTAAAATACTTTTTCGGATGCACGGATGTCTCTGATTCGTTCAAGTAGTTCTTTAAAATAACCACCGCCACCCAGATTTTTAAGTCGTTCATCATCTAATGCAAAACCTTTTCGCATATATTCTTTCAATATGTTGAGTGCCCAAATTCTGAACTGCGTACCACGCTTAGATTTTACACGATAACCCACAGAAATAATAACATCCAGATTATAATAATCAACTTGATATGTCTTTCCGTCTGATGCAGTTGTTGCAAAATTTACAACAACTGATTCTCTCACCAACTCCCCCTCAGAAAAGATATTTTTAATATGCCTTGAAATCGTCGATTTGTCTCTATGAAATAATTCAGCCATCTGGTCAATGGATAACCATACGGTATCTTCGTCAAAAGTCGTTTCGATTTTTGTTAAGCCATCTTCTGTTGTATAAATGATGATATTTGATTTCTGTTCCATATTTTCTCGGCTATTCATACATACACCTCGTTTCTAAAAAGTGCAATGCCCATTGCACTTTTTAATTAAATTAAATGCCCTTTATACCATTCAATCACAGCATCCCTATCAGACTCAAAGAACTGTGTGGATATATAAATATCAGTATCATGAAACTGTAGCGCTTTCGCCCTATATCTTTTATGAGTGGAATTCCCCATATTGTCTGTTCTATGATTTGCAACTGCCGGATAATCTGTGGCGTGAAATAGTGATTTTGTATATTCTTTTGTTTTCAGTTGTTCCATTTCAGACACCGTAATCTTTGATTTATTTATAAGTGCCTCAATCAAATTATAAAACAATTTTCCAACTGGCACTAACCCTTCTAGCCAAGTATTTTCATCATCAATATCAAAAGGTGCCTCTGAAAGAGAAAAATTAAAATCATCTGTTTCCAATTTCATTCTTAAAAGTAAATCTTTAATAAATGAAATAATATTATTTGATGATAGATTGGTCTCATAAAATATGCCACTATTATCAATCTGTCTAGCCTTGCGAATTTTTCTTTCATCATTACTTATATATGTTTTATCTGCATATGGGATTGAATAATCCTTTTTAGCTAAATCATTAAATGTTTCTGTGTCTAAGTCATAAGCAATATTAATGAATTTTACAAGTAAGTCAGTCCAACTTAACACCTTAACGTATTCGCCAACAAATGAAAATTCCTCTGGTTTCGTATTAGAAAAATTAATACCACTATTAACTCCAAAGCTCAATTCATGTGTTTCAATAACATCAGCGTGTTTTTCAATATATTTAAATTTATCCATCAAAATATTTGAAAGCGTCTTTGCTCTGTTTAAAATTGCTTCCTCATTCCAATTAGTTGCCGATAAAACTTCCTTATTCAAAACATTTGCCTTTGAATTCTCACGAATAATTTTTTTCTTGTCATTAAAGGGCTTTGTTCCCAGTTCACTGTTATGCCCAGTAATCGTTAAATTCCCGAGTGTATGCAGGTATTTCTCATATACCACACTATAATTATCACCAACTTCTTTTTTCCATACTGCAGAATTTTCTTTTTGTGGCAAAATATGCTCTATTGTTAGATTACTAACATCAAGATGCTCCTTAGTGGAGTTTTCAATTACAGAAAGCACAAATTTACAAATCGGTTTCTTGTATAACGGATTATTAATAAGTGCATATTCAAATTCTTTATCTGTTGGCATACGATCATTTGACTTTGCATCATTAAGAAAAATTACGAATTTTTCATAGTAATTATCATAATTCCCATCAATCACTCTATCATACATCGACTTCATGAACTTTGACAAATTTTTATTGATTTCACAAGCAGTTTTTCTAACAAGATATGTAAGTAAATAATCTAGCACTTTACAAAGAATTACTTCGTCAATATTCTTGTCCTCATAATCATTCATAATCCTAAACAAAAGGGGAATAATTGTTGTTTGCTTAATCGTATAAAAAGCCCTCAGATAATTTGAGATTTCCTTATTGTAATTATCATTTTCACCTATAAAAGCTCCATAATATTTTGATGTTCTCTTCAATTTTTTTAGTATATCTTCATGGCTTAAGCTATTTTCTTCACAATGTTCTATAAATAAACGGTATGCATTATTACTATTTACAGACTTACTTATCTGTGAATTCAAGAAATTTATAACAAAATCGCCCAGATTTCGATAACCTACATTCTTTTCGATTTCAGACCAATAATTCTCGTAAAGTTCATCTTGATTTTCATCGTCCATAAGCAAATAATTTCTAATCAAATCTGCCAGGCTTAATTCCAATCCAGTTGAATTGATAGACTCAAAAATCTTCTGCGGTTCATCTCCTTGATATTTATCTAGGACAATTTCTACCATTTCTAATTTTTTAATACCATTAAGAATATCATTCAACTCTGAACCCGATGCCAATGTATTTTCAATCAAGTTTTTGAAAGTAATATAATTTTTATAGATATTGGAGTTTCTATCCATTTCATCGATTTTATCTTTAATCAATAATAACAACTGCTCATTATCTGATTTCACAGGCTTTAATTTAATCTTGTATTTTTCATCGCAATTTCTATTAAACATTACTTCTTTTATTTCGGTTTCTATTCTAACTGATACCTCTTTTGCTGCATCGTAAAGAGCCTTTAGAAGAATATACACAGTCGTAATGCGCTGTTGTCCGTCTATAATCAACGCTTCATTTAAGTTGCTGCCATCAAGACCAACAATATAAACAACTGTTCCCGTGAAATGTTTATGGTCTCTTTCATTTGCCTTCATAATATCTTGATAAAGTTTTTCACACTGTATATTGGACCAGTCATAATTACGTTGATATACCGGCACTTTGAACACTCTTTTATTTTTTTCAATTAAATCTGAAAACACCCAAACCCTATAAGGTTGCATAATCTCTTCTCCTTTGTCTTTAACAATTTATTTTATCTAATAGAACCATTTCATAATTCTTATTAAATCATCATAAAATACCATAGAGCTTCCTCAATCATTTTCCAGTGGGCATTGCGGTGGTTTTGATTCTTTGTGCTTTAGTTATTATAGCAATCTCTTTCAAGAATTCCATATTTTTGTTTTATTTGTGCTATATACAATGATGAAACCTTTACGTTATGTCACTCAAATATACTCCTCAATTTCCTCATAAGTCGCCTTACTCTCCGCCGCTGTCAAATTTATCTCACTCATTATGAGTTCCACTCCTATATTCTGCTATGTATGAAATTTGGACAACAGACATACCGTCTCCACATGATGCGTCCCCGGAAACATATCCACCGGCTGCACCACCTCAACACGATACCCTTTCCCCTCCAAAATCCGTAAATCTCTTGCCAACGTTGCCGGATCACACGACACATACACCAACCGCTCCGGCGCCATCTGCACGATACTATCCAAGGTAACCTGATCACACCCTTTTCTCGGTGGATCCACTACCACAACATCCGCTCTTCCTCCTTGCTCGCTCATCTCCTTCGCATACGCCGCTGCATCACTGCACACAAATTCCACATTATCCAAGCCATTCAAGGCCGCATTCTCTCTGGCATCACGCACCGCCTGCTCAACGATTTCAATACCGATGACCTTTCCAGCTTTCTGCGCCAAAAACATACTAATAGTCCCCACACCACAATATAAATCAATGACTGTTTCATTCCCCTTTAAATTACAAAACTCCAACGCTTTTCCATACAGCACCTTTGTCTGCACAGGATTCACCTGATAAAACGATTTCGCGGAAATATGAAACTTCAATCCATTAATTTCATCCGTAATAAACGACTCCCCATACAGTACCTCTTCCTGTTTCCCTAAAATCACATTGTCCTCACGTGTATTCAGATTCAACACAACACTTTTAATCTCAGGCATTCTCTTTACTAACTCCTGCACCATTTCTTCCCTATGTGCAAACTTCTTCTGTCGCACAATCCATACAACCATGACTTCTCCTGTCGCAAAGGCATGTTTAATCAACAAATGACGGAATACACCGGCATTTCCATACTTTTTAAACAAACTTCGCATCGTCTGTAACACCGCATTGATCTTTTCACTTTGAATGCCACAGCTATCCGTATCAATGATCGTATTGGAATTAATACGATAAAACCCTGTTACGATCTGTCCTTTTACAACACCTACCGGTATCTGTCCCTTATTGCGATAATGATCCGGCTGTGCCATACCTAAGACATCTTCCACCTGCACATTCAATTTCGCAATGCGCTCAATAACATCCTGCACCTTCTGTTTCTTAAATGCCAGTTGTTCTTTATAAGACATATGCTGCAGCTGACAACCGCCACATTGTTTTGCGATTGGACAAGCTGGACTTACACGCTCTTCATTCACCTTATCCAGCTTCAACAAACGCGCAAATCCATAGCTCTTTTTTACCAACGTAACAACAAGCTCGCCACTTTCTTTATTCATCATACCTTTGACAAACAGTGGAAAGCCATCAATTTTCACAACCCCATGCCCATCACTTGTATAGCCGCTGCATACACCAAATACATGTTCGTTCTTCTTCATACCCATACTCCTTAAAAAAGGGCATTACGCCCTTTTCTGTTATTTATCCTTTTTCTGTTCTTCTAACAGTTTATTTGCCTGTTTCTTATTACGGGCACTGCTTAAGGTATCGGTTACTGCTTTCTTCGCAGAGGCGTTTTTCACCTTTTCCTTATACACCCATCCGCTTGTGTCATCACCTTCCGGGATGAAATTGTACACATGAATATCCAGGTCATACATTCTCACATCTTTTTGATTAGTGAAATATGTCTTGACCGGTAATATTTTAACAACCTTATCATAGGCATCATTTAAGACACTTTTCACCTTACTACTGCCTGCTTTATCATCTAAATCAATAGTAATGCGCAAGGTAGCACTCTTTAAATTGACTTCCACATTTTCTGCACCATCAAATTTTAAAGCATCCTTTACCTTTGTTAATTGTTCTTCTGTGATTGCCGGATCAAGGGAATTGTCAAAACGACTTCCAACCGTTGGCGTGCCGGCACTCTCTTTGGCACTTAAATAAATATAACCTAAAAGCAACACCGGTATCAGAATTACCACAGCGGCAATCCAATAAAGAATTCTGCTTTTCGTATGTTTTGCTTTTCCAGTCGTCTGTTTATCAGTCGTCTGTTTTTTGCCTTTTTTCGCCATATTATCACTCCTGACAATATTCATTGTACTAAATTTCATTGGAAAAAGCTATCTTTTCTTTAATTCTTCCTGAATAAGTTTGTTCGTTAAAGCCGGATTTGCCTGTCCTTTGCTAGCCTTCATGACCTGTCCGACTAAGAAACCAACGGCTCTGTCTTTTCCGTTTTTAAAGTCTTCAATGGATTGAGGATTGGCATCTAATACACTGGTAACCATTGCCAACAGTTCACCGGTATCGCTCATCTGCTTCATGCCTTTTTCTTCCACGACTGTCTTAGGATCCTTGCCTTTCATGATTTCTTCAAATACGACTTTTGCCTGTTTGCCACTGATTTCTCCGGCTTCTACCATATTAATCATAGCAGCTAAATGCTTTGGCTCACATGGATTGTTGGCAAACTTGATATTGTCCTTATTCAAAGCTGCCGGCAATTCTACGATGACCCAGTTTGCTGCTTTCTTAAAGTTTTTCGTATGTTCACATACGGCATCAAAGAAATCACCTAAGTCACGATTGGCAACCAGAACACTGGCATCGTATTCCTTTAAACCATTTTCTTTCATATAACGTGCTTTACGTTCATCTGGTAATTCTTCCATATGTTCCTGAATATCCTTGATCCATGCAGCATCTAAACGAATTGGTGGAATATTTGGTTCAGGGAAGAATTTATAATCCACATCGCCTTCTTTTTTACGCATTAGAATCGTCGTCTTTTGCGTTTCATCATAACGACGTGTAGCCTGTACAACTTTTTCACCCTTGCTGACAAGTGCAATCTGACGTTCTACTTCCGCATCAATGGCTTTTTGCACATTGGAAATAGAGTTTAGGTTCTTAACCTCCGTCTTTGTGCCAAAGGTATCACTGCCTGCTTCACGAATGGATACATTGACATCACAACGCATGCTGCCTTCTTCCATCTTTACATCCGAAACACCTAAATACAACAATAATGTTCTCAGCTTTTCCACATAAGCGGCAGCTTCTGCTCCATTGCGGATATCCGGTTCACTGACAATCTCAATCAAAGGTGTACCGGCACGGTTAAAGTCAATCAATGTACCGGCGTCTGAGTGAAATTGTTTTGCGGTATCTTCTTCCATGTGGATGCGGTTAATGCGAATATCTTTCTCTACGCCATCCTTGGTTTCGATATGAATGCAGCCACCTTTTCCGATAGGATGAAACTGCTGAGTAATCTGAAAGCCTTTTGGCAAATCAGAATAATAGTAATTCTTACGGTCAAATTTTACGAGTGGATCAATTTCACATTTTAAGGCTGTAGCTGCTTTAATTGCGAGCTTTACGGCTTCCTTATTGACACATGGCAATGTTCCGGGATGACCTAAGTCCACTTCATTGACACAGGTATTGGCAACTTCTCCAAAAGCGACAGGTGCTGAGGAGAACATTTTTGTCTTCGTTTTTAATTCACAGTGGATTTCAATTCCAATGACTGTTTCGTATTTCATGCGTCCACCTCCACATCATTTCCTTTTAAGCCGGTTTCTTCTTCAATAGCTTTTCCGATATTAAATAAGGTTTGTTCAGCAAATGGCTTTGCGGTCATATTGATACCGATTGGCATCCCTTCCACAAAGCCGGTTGGCATGCTCATGCTTGGATAGCCGGAGAAATTCCCCATAACCATATAGTTTTCGGCAACCAAGACATCCTTGCTTAGGTGTTCATCTTGGCTGTCTTCACTTTTTGGCGCAATCATGCCGGATGCACTGGCAATCACGATATCATAACCAGCTAATGCTTTTTTCAGTTCTTCAACGATCAAACGGCGTACTTTTTGTGCCTTACGGAAGATTTTTTCCTGGTTTTCTTCAAACAAAGAGTAGCTGCCGATGACAAAACGTTTACGTACATAAGGACATAAGCCTTTGGTACGGGAATTGATCATGACTTCTTCCACACTTGCCCCATCTTCACGCATACCAAAGCGGATACCATCTAAATTGGAATGGTTTGCTGTAGCTTCGGCATTGGCAATGATGTAATAGACCGGCAGCATCGCACGCATCAGCTTATCATCAAAGCGTACATGCTCAACGATGGCTCCTCTCGCCTGTAATTTTTTCATCAGCGCATCAAAGTTTTCTTTGATTTCAGCATTGGTAATGGCTTCTTGTACATTATCCAATATCGCAATCTTCTTGCCTTTGATATCACTGTTGATATCGCTTGCATAGTTTGGTACCGGTTCATAAGAGCTGGTCATATCACGATCATCTCTTCCTGCTAATACTTCCAATGCCACAGCAGCATCTTCAATAGCCGTAGTAAAATATCCCACATGATCCAAACTGCTCGCATAAGGAATGATACCATAACGAGAAATTCTGCCATAGGTTGGTTTCATACCGATAATACCATTATAAGCAGCTGGTTTACGTACACTGTCCCCGGTATCGGTACCGATGGCAAAAGGGACTACTCCACTAGCAACCAATACTGCACTACCTCCGGAACTGCCTCCGGAAATACGCATTGTATCCCAAGGATTATTAACCTTGCCGGTATAGGCATTCTTATTCGTTCCACCCATGCCTAGCTCATCCATAGAAGATTTGGCGATGACAATCGCACCGGCTTCTTTCAGTTTTTCACTGATATGTGCATCATATACAGGAATATAGTTATCCAGTATACGAGAGCTGGCAGTTGTTCTAACACCCTTCATATTCACATTGTCTTTTAATACGATTGGCATGCCATACAAAGGGGCATGTGGATCTTTGTTCGCTAAATCAGTTAACTGGCTATCCACATCGACAAAGCTTACAACAGCATTGAGCTCTTCTTGTTTTTCTTTTGCTCTTTCAACAGCGCTTTTTACACGTGTTTCTACATCTTCGATTCTCGCTCTTTCAAAATCCATCTTACTTCACCACCTTTGGTACATGTACATGTCCTGCTTTTACGCTTTTCGCATTGCTTAAAGCATCTTCCTGAGAGATTACATTTGCAACCACATCTTCACGCAGGAATTTTGTTTCTGCTTCGAATGGATAGATCATCTCTTCCACACCTTCGGTATCAATTTCATTTAGTACATCAATCTGTGACAGCAGTTCTTTAAACTCTGCCTGCAGCTCGACGACTTCATCATCGCTGACATCAAACATGATATCATGCGCCAGTTTCTTAAAATATTCTGCACTATACGCTTCCATATGTTCCTCCTACTCCATTAATTGTATAACGGTTACCTTACTGCTGCCTTTTTCTCTTTGCATTGCGCCAATTAAGACATCATCGCTTTTTAAACGCACCTTAATCGCAAAGCTAGTGCTAGAGAAAATTGACAGCGATGAATTTACCTTCTGCATCATCGCATTGGCTTCCGGCCATGTCTTCGCATGCATGGAAATATCAATCGTTAAGGATGCTAATTCCTTATCCTTGAAATGTCCGGTACCAATCACGGCAGTATCTTCCGGGAAGAAATTTTTGATTTCTTTTACCAGGCGATCAAAGTAAGTCGCATTGGTACTGTCTAGCTTTGTTGCGGCACTGCTTGGGAATAAGGCCCAAGCTTCATTCAGCCTACTGTATTCACCAATCGTCTTGGATTCAAAATAGGCTTCTTCTATAAAGGTTCCCGGTAAGGTCGTATTCACACCGCTTTCCTTAAACAAGGTTACATAGATTGGTGTCTTTTGGCCGATTTCCGGATGGGTCTTACGCAAGTAGCTGACAACCTTACGGCCGACCTCTTCCCCATACGCCCGTAATTTCGCATCACTTACGATGTCTGGATTGACACTGTCACCAATTTCATCATTGAGGACAATACCTAAAGATAACCCTTCTAAATCCTTACCATCATACCAGTCTAGCTCATAGATATCAATAAGTAAGACATCCTGACTGCCAATTTTTTTCTTTCCGTTATTGGTATCAATTTCGGTGCCGATTGCCGGATTCATACCATTCGGATTCTTTTCACTCGTTCTGCCTAATAAACCGACACGATCAAGTCCTGTCGCATCTAAGGCATCATAGCTCAAAAACTGACTTTCCTTATAAGCATAATCATCCGGTGAAAAATGTTCTTTGGAAAGGTTCATCATTCCTACCCCAATGATCATCGCTTCATTCAAATTGGTCGTATAGGCATGTTTAATGCGTGAACTGCTTGCCTCAAAGGGCAGTAAAGCCGCATAGTCACCTTCATGAATGACTGTGGTCTCTTCACTGGTTGTATCTTTTTTTGGTTTATTGGAACTACTGTTACAGCCGCTTACTACTAGGATAGCCGCTAAGGCAAGTAATCCTGTTGTTTTATGTTTCATGATGTCTTCACCTCCTGTAAAAAGGTTGCTTCATCCATCGTCGCAACACCTAAGCTTTGCGCCTTTGTCAGTTTACTGCCGGCAGCTTCGCCATAAATGACCAGATCTGTCTTTTTTGATACAGAGCCACTCACATTAGCACCTAAGGATTCTAAAAGCTCCTTAGCTTCATTGCGTGTCATCTGTTGCAAACTTCCAGTTAAGACAACGGTCTTACCAGTGAACATACTTTCCTGAATGATTTCTTCCTCACTATCCATACGTAAACCAAAGCCACGCAGATGATCAATCAATTCCACATTCTTAGGTTCTCGGAAGAAGGCCACGATACTTTGCGCTGTAATATCGCCAATATCTTTGATAGCAACCAGCTCTTCTTCACTTGCGGCCATTAATTTCTCCATCGTAAGGAAATGTTTTGCCAAGACTTTGGCTGCTTTTTTGCCAACCTGACGAATGCCTAAGCCATAGACCAAATCCTCTAAAGGATTCTGTTTGCTTGCTTCAATAGCATCAATAAGTTTTTGATAAGAACGTTCCTTAAAGCCTTCCATCTGTAAAATTGTTTCTTTATGATCTTTTAAATGATAAATATCCTCGATCGTATTTAACAACCCTTCCTTATGGAAGAATTCGACTTTTTTATCGCCTAAGGTATCAATATCCATGGCATCACGACTGGCAAAATGGATAATACTTTCCACAACGCGGGCTGGGCAATCCTGATTGATACAATAATGCGCTGCTTCATCACTCAATCTCACTAACGCACTGCCACATACCGGACATTCCTTAGGAAACACATAACGCGCCTGTGTTCCGTTGCGCCGATCAAGCAATGGCCGTACAACTTCTGGGATAATATCTCCGGCCTTGCGCACAACGACATCATCCTGAATACGGATATCTTTTTCCTTAATCATATCCTCATTGTGCAGCTGTGCTGCTGATACACTAGTACCGGCGACACGCACCGGTGCCAACACCGCATTGGGGGTAATCCGTCCGGTCCTGCCAACGGTTAAGACGATATCTAACAGCTTAGTAACAACTTCTTCAGCCGGAAATTTATAGGCAACGGCATACCTTGGGGCTTTCACGGTCGTACCTAATTGTTCCCAGGCTGTCAATTCATTCACTTTGATGACCATACCATCAATTTCATATGGAAGATCATTACGCTGCTCACTCATTTCCTGAATAAAGCTCCATACCTCATCCATGCTGTTACATACTCGACGTAATGGATTCACCTTGATATGCAGCTGTTCCATTGTTTCTAACGCTTCTTCATGTGTCTGTATCCCAGCGCCTAAAGCATCCTCATAATAATATAAGAACGCATCCAGTTTTCGACTAGCCGCAATTTTACTATCTAATTGACGAATACTGCCAGCTGCCGCATTGCGGGGATTCGCAAAAACATCTTCGCCATTCTTTTCACGTTGCGCATTGAGTTCCGCAAAGCTTTTCTTTGGCATGAAGACTTCTCCACGCACCTCTACATCGCCCATGCGTTCAATGTGCATTGGAATGGAAGCAATCGTACGAACATTATTGGTTACATCTTCACCCACAAAGCCATCGCCGCGAGTCACCGCCTGTACAAAGCGGCCATCGTGATAATGTAAAGAAATGGCAAGTCCATCCATTTTCAATTCTACCACATAGCTCACCTTTGGCACGATACTGCGCACACGTTCGTCAAAAGCCTGCAAGTCTTCCAAATTAAAAGCATTGCTTAAGGACAACATCTGCTGTTTGTGTGTTACCTTGGTAAACGCATCTAAAACCACACCGCCAACTCTTTGGGTAATTGAATTGGGATCTCGATATTGCGGGTAAGTATCCTCTAGCTTTAACAGCTCCTGATATGCCTGATCGTATTCCGCATCTGGCACACTGGGCTGATCCAATACATAATATTCATACGCATAAGTATCTAATTGTTTTCGTAATGCTAATATACGCTGTTGCACGTCCATATGTCAGCCTCCTATTTCTTGCTTAGAGATGGATGATTCACATTGATCTTACGAATGCCAAATCGCTTATCAAAGGCAATTGCCGCAAGTTCACCTTCCAGTTTAATGACCACACCATCACCAAAGACACTGTGATTCACCAAATCTCCTTTACGTATTCTGCCCTTTTTCTTATGTTTCATTTCACTTTTTCTATCATTTTGACTCGCCTTTGCCCCACCCATCGACGTTTCTTCATCATTAGGGAACGTTTGGATCATATCATCCTGATGTTCCTCATGAAACTGCGGTGCTTGAGAGGATAAAAAGGCATTTCCGGTAAATGTATCAACATCACTCGCAAAATGATTTCGTGGCTTAGCGCCAACTTCTTCTAAGTATTCTTCCGGCAGTTCCTTAACAAACCGTGAGGTTGTCTTTAGCTTATCTAAGACATAGCTATACCCATAAGAGTCTGATAAAAACAGCTGTTTTCTTGCGCGGGTAAAGGCCACATAGGCCAATCGGCGCTCTTCTTCTAAAGCTGCTTGACCTCCCTCGATAACACTTTTGTCATTTGGAAATATTCCTTCACACAAACTGTATACAAAGACATTATCAAATTCCAATCCCTTTGCCGCATGAATCGTCATTAACTGTACAAAATCACCACTGCTATCTGCCTCTTTATCGGTATATAAAGAAATCTCCTGTAAATATTCTTGTAAGGATCCCTGCGGGTTATTTTCCACATAGTCGGCGATATCGCTAATCAATTCCTTGATATTTTCCAATCGCTCAATTTCTTTATCTTCCCGCAGCATATCCAGATAGCCACTATCTTCCAATACCTTTTCCAACAGTTGATCAATGCTGATTTCATCCACCAGCTGACGGCATTCTTCAATCAACGCCACAAATGCCTGAATATTAGCCTTTGCCTTGCCTTTGCCGATTTCATACTGTTTGATTATTTCATACATATTGGTATTATCGTGTTCCGCCTGCTGCTCAATCAGCTCCATCGTTTTTGCGCCAATACCGCGTTTGGGCATATTGATGATTCGTTTGATGGAAAGGTTTTTATACAATTCCTTTTCATCATCCTCTTGTTTTGGTGCCAATAAACGCAAATAGCTTAACGCATCCTTGATTTCTGCACGATCATAGAAACGAATGCCCCCATAAATACGATAAGGGATGCGAAAATCCAACAACGCTTTTTCCAGTCCGCGTGATAAATAGTTAGAACGATACAATACCGCTATATCCCGATAGCAAACACCGCTGTGGGATAAAGCCATGATACGGCTGGCAACCCAAACCGGTTCATTGGCATCATCCATTGCCGTAAAGTGAATGATGGGATTATCCCCTTCCACTTCCGTAAATAAGTCTTTCTCAATACGATTGCGGTTATTGCGGATCAAGGCATTCGCCCCGTTCAATATCGGCTGTGTAGAACGATAATTCTGATTCAAAATGACTGTCTTACTGTTAGGGAAATCACGTTCAAAATTCATGATGATATCCACTTGCGCACCACGCCAAGTATAAATGGTTTGATCCGGATCACCGACCACACATAAATAGCTGTGATCACCTACTAACAGACGTATGATAGCATACTGTAAATTATCCACATCCTGAAACTCATCAACATGGATATACGTAAAACGACGCTGCCATTTTGCCCGTACTTCTTCTTTATCCTTTAAGATACGGTAAGCAAAAATTAACAAATCATCAAAGTCTAACCCATACATCTCTTTCAGACGTTTTTCATAATAAGCATACACATCAGCCTTGATCTGCTCCCCTGCCCATGGTCCGGCATTCGCTTTTGCCATCACAGGATCTACAAAATTAGTTTTATTGGCACTGATATAGCCCAACATAGAATTATAGCTGTAGCTTTTCACATCAATCTGCATTTGTTTATAAGCATCCCGTAAAATGCTTTTTTGATCATCACTATCCAAAATCGTAAAATTGCGTGGATAGCCTACTTCTAAGATATCCTCTCTTAACAGACGTACACAAAAGGAATGAATCGTTGAGATCTGGACAGCCTTAGCCACCTCGCCAAGCATTCCTTCTACACGTTCCTTCATTTCTTTAGCTGCCTTATTCGTAAAAGTGATCGCTAATATTTTATTAGGATACACCTGCATCTCTTCTATCAGATACGCGATTCTGGTCGTCACGACACGCGTCTTTCCACTGCCAGCTCCTGCAATGATACGCAGATGCTGATCTACTGTATGAACCGCCTCTACCTGCTGTTTGTTTAAATGTTCTAAAAACGACACAAAATCACCTCCCGCTTATTATACTATACTTTCCTCATGATTTCCTTAATATAAAATGAATTTCTTCGCAAATCTTTACAAACCTTTAACTCGCTTAGATGCAATGTACTTTGCATAGTCGTCATACTTCGACAAGGTTTCTTTCTGGCTGCTTGTATGATGAAGGTGGCACTTGTTTTCTAAGATAAAAAATGATGATCGCAGCAGGGGCAGCCATATGGAAGGAATGGGAATATTACAAAATATTCAGAAAAACAAAATAGTATTTTCTTTGCGACTATATTATAATAAAACAGATAACTTTATTTAATGGGGTGTTTACATGAAGCAGACAAAAAAAGCGCAGAAACCGAAGCGTTATTATACAAGAACAATTGATCTTTTCTTTTTATTGATCTTCTTAATCATCAGTATTATTTCTTTTACCATTGCCTTTAGCTTTGGTATTCTTCCACATACCTGGGTATTCATGGGTGCAGTCGTAATTTTCCTTATTTTTATCGGATTATTCCTTGTCAGTTTACGCAAGATGCCAAAATGGTTTATCCTGGTTAAACGTGCCTTCATCATTGTATTATGTGTCATCATCGGAGGCAGCGGGTATTTCTTAAATAAATCACGCATGACCATCAATCGCATGAATCAAAATGCCCAAAGTTCTATTACCAAATTACATATTTTAACCGCTAAAAACAGCAATATTTCCTCTATCAAAGACTTGGCAAATAAAACCATCGGTTTTCAAAATGGAGTAGATAAGAAAAATGCTGCCTATGCACAAAAACAGTTACGATCTTCTATCGCCAATATGCAGGTAAAGGAAGAGCTGGATTATACAACCTTATTATCAGATCTTAGCCTAAATGAAGTACAGGCGATTGTCATGAGTGATGTATATTATGGTATGTCAAAATCTAATATGAAAGATTTTGAAAAACAAGTCACCATTCTTGACACGATTGAAAAACCAAAGGAAAGCAGTCAAAAGGAAGAAAAAGATATTACAGAACAGCCTTTTACGATATATCTGAGCGGTCTGGATAATATGGGTTCTCCAGATCAACAGACACGTACAGATACGAATCTGATCTTAATCGTCAACCCCAAGGCCAATCACATTGATATGGTCTCGTTGCCTAGAGATGGTTTTATTCCGAATACAGCATTACAAAATGCAAATGATAAACTGACACATACCGGTTTATATGGGGTGGATGCAAGTGTGGAAACCATTGAACAGTTTTTCAATATCCCGATTGATTATTATGCCCGTGTCAGTTTCAATTCACTGATTGAGATTGTAGATACGATTGGCGGCATTGATGTGGATGTCGAAATTAATTTCTGTGAGCAGGATGAAAATCGCAGTTTCAAGAAAGAAGATTTGATCTGTCTGAAGAAAGGTAAACAGCATTTAAATGGTAAACAGGCACTGGCTTATTCCCGGCACCGTAAGACAGAAGGCTATGACAATGCCGGCCGTGAACGCGCCCAGCAGCGTATCATCAAAGCCATCATCAATAAACTGATTTCACCAAGCGCTATTACTTATATTAATAAGCTGTTAGATATTGCGCCAAACTATGTCATCACCAATATGCCGACTTCACAAATTACCAGCTTTGTATCAAATGAATTAGAAGATTTGAAACCATGGACCATTTCTTCCATATCTAGTGATAATGGCGTATATGATAATCAATATACCGCCAGCCTTTCTAGCGAGTATGGCAAAAGTGATGTATATCTGTTTGCCAAGAATGAAGTTCATGCTGTAGTAAATGCATATGATGGTGCCAGCCAACCATTGGATATGAGCAATTATCATTTTGATGTAAGTAATCTTTATCAGGATACTCCTGCCATTAATGAAGATCCTCATATCGTTTGGGATACGATGGCCGATAATCCTCATTAAATAAACATTCAAGACGATTATGAAAATAAATATCCACCAGCTTAGCTGGTGGTTTTTACGTAATCGCCCCAAGGGGCT
>NZ_CEVYEL010000050.1:0-17788 GCF_982403165.1 Longicatena sp. | reverse complement strand
GATAACTACGCCCCGAGGGATTTTCACCCTAGATATGTGGCATGCCCGCCACACAGAAAAAAGCTCTCTAACAGAAAGCTTCTTCTCTATCTTATGCATAGTAAAGCTGAAGATCATGTTCTGCGAATGCCTTACATACGTCTTTTGCTGGTTGTTGATTCGTAATCACTCCAGTAAAGTCTTCCAATTCCGCATAGGTATAATTTCCTAACTGGGTGAATTTCTCTTCCTCACACATCATATAGGAATTGCGGCTGCGCTTAATGATCGCCTTCTTCATCATACCATCGTTTGCCATATAAGTCATTACCGCATTCTCATGTACGTCCACACCAACAACCCCCATGAATGCTTTATCAAAGCGAAAATTTTTCACCATCTCCATAGCCAGGCTACCAATGAAACCATCCCTGCCATAATCCAATTCACCGCCAATGAAAATGACGCTCATATCACTTTTTACCAGAAGGTTCATAACATCCAACATGTTCGTCACAATAGTTATTTTCTTCGTTCCATTATTCAATAATTTCGCAAGCTCTATATTAACTGTAGAAATATCTAAAAAAATGATATCGCCATCCTGGATCATCGACATAGCTTTTTCTGCAATCCGCTGCTTTTCTGCAGTATGCACATGTTTGCGCTGTGCCGCAATCTTGCGATGCACATTTTCTTTTACCATGACTGCCCCGCCATAGGCTTTTTTTAGTTGCCCTTTTTCTTCTAATGCTGTTAAGTCCTTACGAATCAGATCTTCACTTACTTGAAACCGTTCGCTTAGTTCTTTTACACGCACTTTTCCTTTTTCATGCAACTCTTCTAAGATGAGTGATTGACGTTCCTCTACAAACATGATATCACCTGGTATATTGTAATGACTCCTCGCCGAAGTCATGTTTAACAATACCTATTTCCTTTCTGGTAGTTTCCTTTTCTATCAGCATTATACCATGATTTATAAGAAATAATACGAATTAACGTGATAAACTAATAAAAAGCAGGAAAAGAAAATGCTATCCTAAAAAAGAATAGCACTTGTTTATTTGACGATGACATCATTGCCATTTATCTGTTCCTGTTGTTTAGCCTCATCACTGGCAATATCCAAAATTTGTTCACCATTTCTTCCATACCGGCGTACGATGCGTTTATAGTATAAGATTGTATAAAAGTTTGCAATCGCATCCAGAATCAATAAAAAGCTGAAACAATTATGTAAGAGTTTATCCTCCATGTTCACTAAGATCAAAACCATACCAATGAGCAAAGGTGCAATAGCAAATCCTAAGTTCACCTTCCATTGTGCATCTTGCAGGCGGAATAAATTCATGGAATATTGTAAACGCAACGTACTGTCTAAGACAACCAAACCACTTAATACGATAGGATAATTATCTACGATCACACTTGGCTTACATGCGACTATCACACCGGCCAATAAATACAAGACGCCGAATGAAAAACTGAATTCATTTGGCTTTAAATAATCTTTCTTAAAGAAATACACCAGTATTTGAAACAACCCGACAAGGGCGACAATGATACCGGCAATCATAAAGAAATTTAAATACTGTTCCTTTGAAATACTGTAGGATAAGACAGAAAATATCAGATAAAAGATTGATAACACTAATAATTTCCAATTTTCAATTTTAAAATTCATAGAACTTCCTCCATTTTCTATTTAGTTTGGCTGCTTTTTGGTTTTCCACAAGGAAAGATAATCGCATAGAAAGAATAACACCGGGATAAAGACGAAGAAAAGAGCAAATATCACAAAGTTTGAAGGCAATGCCAGACTTTTCATCGTATACATGATGATGGTCCCAAAGATTTTGTTACCTTTTTCATAGAAATGCGCCTCTTTCTATCCTTGGCATTATTATATCACATTCTCATGTTTATGATATTTTTATTCAGACACTATTCAATTCACTATGCGATTAAGAAAAAATTAATGCCTCTATGTTGCATAGACAAAAAAGAAACTGCGCTTACAGTTTCTCGATTGGTTTACGTTCTGCCTTTAAATTATGTGTCTTTTGGCTTCTTTTTGCCAATTCTTCATTCACTTCTTCTAAGGTGATATCCTGATCGACCATCAATACTAACAGATGATACAATAAATCACTAAGTTCATTGATCTTATCTTCTTTTTGTTGCGCAAGCGTCGCAATGATTACCTCACTGCACTCCTCACCAACCTTTTTCAGAATTTTTTCAGTTCCCTTGTTAAATAAATAGCTGGTATAAGACCCTTCTTCTCCATGCGCTTTACGCTCTTTTATGGTTTCATATAAGACATCTAACTCTTTCATAGCTCTTCTCCTTCTACATTCCGATAAAAACAGCTGTAATGACCGGTATGACAAGCTGCCCCTGTCTGTTCTACAAGTAACAGCAATGTATCGTTGTCACAATCCACACGAATATCTTTCACATGTTGGTAATGTCCGCTGGTTTCACCTTTTAGCCATAATTCCTGACGGGAGCGACTCCAATACGTAGCAAAACCGCTTGCTATTGTTTTTTGCAAACTTTCTTCATTCATATAGGCCAGCATCAACACTTCTTTAGTCGTAACATCCTGTACGATGACCGGTACTAAGCCATTGCCTTTCGCAAAATCAATCTCTATCATAAACGCACCGCAATTCCTCTCTCTTTTAGATAACGCTTGACCTGAGGCACACTCACTTCACCATAATGAAACATGCTGGCAGCCAATGCGGCATCTGCGGCATCTTCATCAAAAACTTCAGCAAAATGCTGTAAGCTGCCACAACCACCGGATGCAATCACCGGAACATCAACGATATCCCGAACCGCCTTACACAGCGCTATATCAAAGCCCTGCTTTGTACCATCGGCATCCATACTGGTTAATAAAATTTCCCCTGCTCCCAATTCTACTGCCTGCTTGACCCATGTTAAAAGATCCAAGCCGGTATCTACTCGACCGCCATTGACATATACATTCCAGCCACTACCATCTTGGCGTTTCTTTCCATCAACCGCTAAGACGATACACTGATTGCCGAAAATGGCAGCTCCCTCCTGAATCAGCTTGGGATTCTTCACGGCTGCTGAATTCAAAGAAACTTTATCAGCACCTGCTAATAACATCTTACGAATATCCTCAACACTGCGAATACCGCCGCCAACCGTGAAGGGAATAAAAATAGCACTGGCGACTTTTTCTACCACTTGCACCATAGTATCACGCTGTTCATGGGTCGCAGTAATATCAAGAAATACTAATTCATCCGCACCTTGTTCATAATAGGATTTTGCTAATTCTACAGGATCACCGACTTCCTTTAATCCAACAAAATTAATGCCCTTTACCACACGGCCATCCTTGACATCCAAACAGGGGATGATACGTTTTGTATGCATAGCTATTCCTCCTTACAAAGGGTTAATGCCTCTGGTAGTGATAAGGTTTTGGCATACATCGCCTTTCCGGTGATGGCACCATATATACCCAATTCTTTTAAGGCCTGAATATGGGTGATATCTTTGATTCCTCCAGAGGCAATGACGTTAATAGAAACACTTTCCTTTAACTTCTTTAACATTTCCAGATTAGGTCCCATCATGGTTCCATCCTTGGCAATATCGGTTACAATAATCGTTTTTACTCCTAACGCTTGCATTTCTTTCGCAAATGTCAGGTAGTAAAGCTTTGATTCACTTAACCATCCTCTGCCGCATACATAACCATCACGACAGTCAATACCAACCGCAATATGTGTTTGATAGCGCTTAATGGCTTGTTTTAGGAAAGTGCGATCTTCAATAGCAGCAGTACCTAAAATAACGCGCTCTACACCATGCTCCAAATAATATGCCACATCCTCCATGCTGCGAATACCACCGCCGACTTCTACCGGGATATGCAAGGAAGCAGCGACCTCACAAATCGGTTGCTGATTACACTTTTCTCCCTTCTTAGCACCATCTAAATCCACCATATGCAAGTATTGGGCACCTTCTTTTTCAAAGGCTTTTGCGAGATCTAAAATATTGTTTCCGACCTGTTCCTGCTTGTTATAATCCCCTTGATACAAGCGCACAGGCTTTTGTTCAATGATATCAATTGCTGGTAAAATGATCATGCAAATTCCTCCTTGAACCAACGTAATATGTTCAATCCATCTTCTCCGCTTTTTTCCGGGTGAAACTGTGCTCCTAAGATATTATCTTTACGTACAAGTCCCGGTATCTTTAAGCTGCCATAGCTGGAATATCCTAAGATATCTTCAGGGCGATAGTTCTGTGCATAATAGGAATGCACGTAATAAACAAAAGGAGCTTGACTCAGCTTATCGAAAACGGAAGCCTTTTGCATTGGTTCTAACAGATTCCAGCCGATATGTGGAATCTTTACATTCGAATCTTGCATTTTTACGATACTGCCTTGTAAAAAGCCTAAACCTTTTGTGTACGTACCTTCATAACTATCTTCAAACAACGCCTGCATACCAAGGCAGATTCCCAATAATGGTTTCTTTTTCTGCAGCACTTCTTCTTGTAGTACAGGCAATAAGCCTAATTCTTCTAAATGTTTCATACAATCGGGAAAAGCTCCCACACCCGGTAAAACCAATTTATCTGCTTGTTGTATTTGGGCTGCTTGATTGGTAATGATGCAGGCAGCGTTCAAATGATGCAAAGCGTTTTCTACACTATGCAAATTGCCCATGCCATAATCAATGATGGCAATCATTCTAACATCCCCTTTGTACTAGGCAAAGCATCCCCTATGACCTGTGTAGCTTGCCCTAATGCGCGTCCTAAGGCTTTAAAGATCGCTTCTACCTTATGATGATCATTGGTTCCATAGAAAACATTCACATGTAAGGTAATTCCTGCCTGAAACGCAAAAGCACGTAAGAATTCTTCAACCATTTCACATGAGAAAGTGCCAATCGTATCGCGTTTTAATTCACAATGGTATACCAGATAACTGCGGCCGCTGATATCCAAGCTAACATTCGCCAAGGTTTCATCCATGGGCAGATTCATAGAGCCATAGCGTGCTATTCCTCGTTTATCTTTTAGTGCCTGCTTTACACAGCTGCCTAAGATGATACCGCAATCTTCAACGGTATGGTGATCACATACTTCTAAATCTCCTTTTGCTTGCATGGTAATATCAAAACCAGAGTGAAACGCAAGCAATGTCAACATATGATCAAAGAAGCCAATACCGGTGGCAATAGCAGCCTGTCCACTGCCATCCAAGTTGACCTTACATTGAATGTTTGTTTCTTTTGTTGTCCGTACTTCTTCAGCCAATCTCATAGGTATCCTCCTTATCAAATGCCACTAGCAAATCTTTTATGCATGCATTTTCTTCTTTACTGCCAATGGTGATACGAAAACTATCATCATTCGCATAATTTCGTATTACGATGCCATGTTCTTGCAAACGTTTTAACATTGCCTGTTTGCGCTGACTGCGGCCATATAAATAATTGGCCTGTGAAGGATAAAAGGTGATAGTTTGCAGATTTGCTAATGCTTGATAGAGCTTATCACGTTCTTCACAAATCGATTGTATCAATGGTTGATATCGTGAAGCATGGCGCAATACAACCGCCCCTATCTTCTGATCAACGCTTGATATATTATAAGGCACAATATGTGGCCGCAAGGTTTGCATCATCGCTTTATTACCAATCAAAAAGCCTAAGCGCACACCAGCTAAGCCATAGGCCTTGGATAATGTACGAGTTACATACAGATTGGTATAATTGCTTGTTTCCTTAAGCATGCTGTCACGTGCAAATTCCGCATATGCTTCATCGATGACAACCGGTATACAAGGGAAAGCATCGACGATCTTTAACAGTTCATGATTGGACAAGGCATGTCCGCTGGGATTGTTAGGATTTGAAAATAAGATCATATCCACGCGCTGTTCACGCCCTTGTTCAATGAAAGCATCGACATCAAAACGACCATCCGCATCAGTCACAAACTTGACTACCTGCGTTTCTTGCATGCCGGCATAATAATCATACATGGAGAAATCCGGTTGTAAGGTATATAGTTTCTTATCTTTCCCCAGGAAATACTGAATCAGAAACCCAAGCATTTCATCACTGCCATTACCAGCCAATATACAAGCAGCATCCAGTTCCATAACTTTGCCATACGCTTCAATCAGCTCTTTGCTTGTTTCATCCGGATAGCGATGAAAGGAAAGTTTGCTGAGTTCATGTAACACTTCCTTACGCAATGCTTCATCAAGATCACAATACAATTCATTTGCATTCAACATGATCTTGCCATTCTCTTTAGGAGGTGCATAGGTTTCTACCTGTTTCATTTCTTCAACCTCACCTTCACGGCATTGGCATGCGCATCCAGATCTTCCTGTTGTGCCATACAAATAATATTATCGCCATATGCCTGAATAGCTTCTTCACTATATTGTAAATAACTGCTCTTCTTAATAAAACTATCTACCCCTAAGGCACTTGAGAAGCGAGCGGTACCACTGGTAGGCAAGACATGATTGGTACCACCGTAATAATCTCCAACACTTTCACAAGTGTAATAGCCTAAGAACACACTGCCGGCATGACGCACTTCATGAAGCAGTTGCATGGGCTGCTTTACCATTAGCTCTAAATGTTCCGGGGCGATGGCATTGGCAATTTCCACACATGCAGATAAGCTTGCACAACAAATCGCTGTACCATAATTTTTTAAGGATTGCTCAACAATTTCGCGTTTCGGCAAGACAGCAGTTTGCTTGGCTAACTCTTTATTCACATTTTCCAATAGTTTTGAAGATGTTGTCACTAAGATTGCACTGGCCATTGGATCATGCTCTGCCTGAGATAACAAATCAGCTGCTACATAAGCTGGATTAGCATCCACATCCGCAATGACTAAGATTTCACTAGGACCGGCAATCATATCAATATCCACTTTGCCATAAACTAGTTTTTTAGCTGCTGCCACAAAGATATTACCGGGGCCAACAATTTTATCCACTTTTGCGATGGTTTCTGTTCCATAAGCTAATGCGGCAATGCCCTGAGCACCGCCAACCTTATAGATTTCTGTTACTCCTGCTAATTTTGCGGCTGCGGCAATATTAGGATGTAAAGTTCCCATCTTGGATGGTGGTGTAATCATGACAATTCGCTTTACTCCGGCAATACGTGCGGGAATGGCGTTCATTAAAACGCTAGAAGGATATTGCGCCCGGCCTCCGGGAACATAGATGCCCACACTATCCAGAGGCAAGACACGCTGTCCCAAATAAATGCCCTTAGCTTTTTCAAGCAGATAGCCATGCTGCTTCTGTGCATTGTGGAAATATTCAATATTCGCTTTTGCCTGCCTCATGCTTTCCACAAATTTTGGATCTGCTTGGGCAGCCGCTTCATTGATTTCTTCTTCCCTTACTCTGTAATCTTCTAAATCAATGCCATCAAACTGTTTGGTATAACGCCTGATGGCCGCATCTTTTTCCTTTTTCACCGCATGTAATATTTCCGTAACCTTTAAGATTACTTCCGTGCTAATATCCTCACTGCGGCTATCTAAGTATTCTCGTAATTTTTCGTGATCGTTTGGATCAATTTGTCGTAACATCATTCTCACCCAAGCTTTCTTTTAAATCCTCTAATACTTGTGAAATTTCTTTTCGCTTTAATTTAAAGCTAGCTTTATTCACAATCACTCTGGCACTGATTTCACATACCGTATCAAATACCACAAGTCCATTTTCTTTTAACGTCGTACCGGTTTCCATAATATCGACAATACCATCGCAGAGTCCTAAAAGCGGTGCCAATTCCACACTGCCATCAATCTTAATCAGTTCCACATCCATGCCCTTCGCTAAGAAATATTTCTTTGCGATATTAGGATATTTGGTGCCGATCTTGACATGTCCAACTTTATCAAAAGGACTTTTTCCTTGTAATCCGGCAACGATAAACTTACATTTTCCGATTCCCAGATCCAGCATTTCATAATAATCCTTATCGCCTTCTAACAGCGTATCTTTCCCAACTACGCCAATATCTGCAACGCCATGCTGAACATACGTGATACAATCATTTGCTTTCACAAGGAAATACTGCACATCTTTTTGCGAATCCTGAAAAACCAGCTGTCTGCCTTTATTTTTCACACTTTCTATCCCATAACCGCTTTTTTCCAACAGTTTGATGGTTTCTTTCTCTAATCTTCCTTTGGTTAATGCAATCGCAATGCTCATCGTACATCCTCCTTAATCACACAGACATCCTCATACGCCTCATCCTGCAACAATTCCACGATATGGTCCTTGCGCAGTTCTTTCGCCTTTTGCAAAGCTTTTACTTTTGCCTTCATTGGATAACATAACCTAACACTTGGCTGCTTCGTCGCTACTTTTTCCAAGACCGGTAATACATAATCTAATTTTACGGAAAAGCCAATTGCCGGCATCGGACTGCCGAATTTTTCTGCCAAGGTGTCATAACGTCCTCCGCTTAAAACACTGGTTCCAATGCCTTCCACAAAGCCTTCAAATAATAAACCGCTGTAATAATTCAAATGTGGTACTTTACCTAAATCAAAGGTAATATGTTTTTCATAACCTAATTCTTTTAATTGATCATATAACTCCTTCAAACCGGCAATGATGGCTCTAAGCTTGGGATGAAAACAATAAGGCAATGCTTCTTTTAACACCTCTACATCCCCACACAACCATGGCAGCTGTAGAAAGAAAGTCTGTACTTCCTCACTCAGCGCTAAAGATTCTAAAAAAGAACTCAATTCACTCATGCTTTTACGATCAATCAAATCAGCCAGTGTTTTTATATCTTCTTCATCTAAATGTAAATCGCTGCATGCGCTATGGAAAAAATTGATATTGCCTAATTCTAAGGTATATGCATCTTGTTTCAGTTTCTCCATGACTTCACATGCACAAACAAGAATTTCCAGATCACTTTCTTCGGCACTCTGTCCCAACAATTCAATACCACAATCGGTTACTTCATTGCGCTTACCGGCAAAAGACTCCTTTACTTTATAAACGTTCGCGCAATACTGAAAACGAAACGGCGGCTTTTGATCCTTAAAACGCGTTGTGGCAACACGAACGATCGGTACGGTCATATCCATGCGAAGTGTTAAAATACGACCATTATGATCAAAGAATTTATACATCGACTCATCTTTTACGTTATCAAATCCAACCTGATATGTTTGGTAAAATTCAATAGATGGAGTAATGATTTCTTTATAGCCGTAACTATCAAATACAGCCTCGATTTCCTTCTGCAATGCTTTTTTTACACTGCATTCACCTAAAATCAAATCTCTTGTCCCTTCTGGTATGGCAAATTTTTTCATGTTTGTTCCTCCCTTGCTATCTTTCTATCCGTATGCATCTAGATGGGGATAGCATGCATCGCTTTATACAAAAAAAGCTTTCATCCAAAGGACGAAAGTTACCTTACGTGTTTCCACCTTAGTTCATTGATGCCTCACAGCACCAACCTCTTCGAGTACCAACATACTCTAGCACGATAACGGGTGCAGGGTCATTTCCGATTTCAGCTACTGAAGTTCCCTGAAACTGCTCCAAGATGTGTTCGTGAATAGTTATGCATATCTTTCTTCCACCAATGAAAGACTCTCTGTCATGTTCCCTAAACCTACTATTTCTTTTCGACGCATTCATATTCTATATCTATCTTACTTCCAAGGAATGTAAATGTCAATCATTATTTTGAAATATTTTCATTTAATCTATGAAATTAATTTACATACTGTATTCCATTTACTTCCTTTACCTCCCCTTTAAACCATAAAATGATGTTTCTACGAATGGAACTTATATTATGAATATCCTTCGATCATATAGAAATTCCAATGGTACCCATGCTATAGCAAAATGAATATACCATACGATTTCTGTATTAAAACAGCGAATGCTTTATTGTTATAAAAACCATAAACCCTATCATAAACATAGAACCTAAAAAAACCATTCCTCCTTATGACGAAATGGTTCTCTTAGGTTTTACCGCCTTTTCTCTGAAGATCGTTTCTATGATGCTATCACAAATGAGACTAGTTATTGTTTACTTTCTCTGTTACTTCTTCTTCATATGTATCTAGCAGCCTTCGTGCTTCTTGTTCATCCTCACAGCCAAAATATGCCAATGGATAACATATCCCATGTATCTGATTCAAAAAAATCTTACCAGCCAATTCCATAGGGCCCCCATACTTTGCACAGCGAATCGCTGCACGATAAACAGCAGGTTCATCCAGTGCGAACACATCCTTATCACAAGGAGCATCATCACAATCCCAACAGCCAGCAATACCTTTTACCTTGCAACAATGCTGTTGATAACAACCTGTCTTCTGCATATGCCTTGCCAGTGTTGGATCATTGGATTTACAGCCTTTGCAAAACCAAGCATCTGCACAAAGCGCACATGCCTTTCCGCAATACCCCAGATTATTCCTTACATCCTTTTCATTCATTCGTGTTACCTCTGTCTTATATCGTTATGCATTTGTTATCTTTATTATAGCATAGGCGATAGATAAAGTAAGCCATTTACTCAGCTTTTTTCATCATTTAAAAACTGTTTCAGCGTAATTAAAAAGTCACAGAAGGTTTCCTTTTGTTCATTTGAAAGACTGCGAAAAAACTGGATGATCGCAACTTCTTTTTCATCTACCTCCATTAGCTGTTTTTCTTCCATACCACACCACTCCTTCGTTTTATATAGTATAGATTTCCTTAGCAGTTGTCCATAGATAATCTGCTATAAATAGCAGATTCTACATCCTATTCACCATAATTTCTGATAATTTTACAAAAATTGTAAGTTCTTATATTAAAAAAGCTTTTCCATAATTTTATAACCATATGAAAAGAATATAGGACATGTAGAATCTTTTAGGCTCTAAGCTTTAAAGCTTGAAACATTGAATAATTTTTCTAGCTCTCTAAAGTGCTGATGAATACATCTGGTTATACTAGACATATCGATGTTTCCATAAAAAAGAAAACAGCGCCGTTGGCACTGTCACTTAATTAGTTTGCGAATCTGTTTGGCTGTCTGAATAAAATCCTTCTTCCCACAAGCATTTAATCCATCCAACAAGGCCATATACTCCAGCTCATCCTTTTCCTTAACAATACGATGTGGATTATGAAATTCCGGAATTAATAAAATCTGATTCATATTAATTTCCAACGTCAAACAGATATGGGTTAGTATATCTAATGGCGGCTGTGTATTCACAGTCACATAAGACGAAATCGAACGTTGTGTAGAACCTACGATTCCCGCTAATTCTGATTGTGTCATATGTTTCCGTGCTAACCCTTCTTTGATCGCATAACCAATTGCTTGGTTGATCTCCGTTGTTTTTGCCATACTCCCACTCCTTAAGTATGTACATTATAAAATATTTTGATTAAACATTCTCTACGATACCAAAATAAAGAGTATTATCGTCTATTTATTTTTACAAATCCACTATAATGTATATTTTTTAGAAAGATTGTGTATATCTGCATAATTTTGCTACGCCTCACTCCTTCTTTCATGGTATACTGAATGCAAAGAAAGAAGGTGCATTATGGAGTTTTTTAAAACCTATCACGAAGTTGTGATGAAGGCGATGGAAAATGCCACAAAAACCAATGAAGATGCCATTGAAAAAGGCGCAAAACTGATGGCAGATGCTGTCCAAAATGGTCATACCTTATATACCTTTGGAACAGGCCATTCCCACATGATCGGTCAGGATGTGTACGCAAGAGCTGGTGGTTATGCAAAAATTTATCCAATCATTGAGATTGAGATGACTTTGGCAACCCATCCTACCAAGAGTACCCATGTGGAACGTACGGCAGCTTACGCTGATGTATTGGATGTGTTATATCACATAGAAGATGGAGATGTCATCATCGCCACAAGCAACTCCGGACGTAATCCTTTGGTGATTGAGTATATGATGCGTGCAAAAGCAAAAGGTGCTAAGATTATTGCGATTACTTCCTTATCTCATTCAAAGACGATCAAAAGCCGTCATGAGAGTGGTAAGCGTCTGTTTGAGTTAGCTGATGTTGTCTTAGATAATGTCGCTCCTTATGGCGATGCCGGAGTGGATATTGATAAGGAAACACGTATGGGGCCAATCAGTACGCTGACCGGATGCTATCTGGCACAATTGCTGATGGGATGCTTTGTGGAAGATTTGAAACAGCGTGGGGTAGATGCTCCCGTGTTTAAATCCAGTAATATGGATGGAGCAGACGCCTATAACCAAAAGCTGTTTGATGCCTACGTTATTAAAAAGTAGAATGCTTTGCAGGTAACAGATTCCCTGGGAGATTGAAAAGCGATTTGATCTTTACCTACATAGAAAACAAAATAGAAAAGCTGGTTGTAGACAGTAAGTGAATCCCTAAGTTTAGACATCCAAGGAAAGGAAGTCAGTAATACACTTACGAACCAGCTTTTTTTGTATGCTTTTTTTATTTAAACGATGCATGCCTTAAGCATGAAAGACAAGATAGGCGGCCCCAATCAATCCACAATCTTCATCCAATTGTGCTTTTACCACCTTCACATTATCTTTTAAGGCATCATATACTTTTTCTTTCACACGTGCTTCCATCTCTTCAATAAAGCCCTCTATCTTTAATGCTACACTACCACTTAAGACAAAGATATCCGGATCTAAAACAGCATAGAAAGTCGCCATTAAATTTGCCAAATACTCCTTGGCATCCTCCATGATCTGCATTGCTGCCACATTGCCCTGTTTTGCCAAATCATTGACTTCACCGGCATGCGCAACCGTTAAACCGGCTTCTTGTGCGCGTTTGGTAATGGCAGTACCACTGGAAATAGATTCAATGCTGCCTTTCTTTAAATCCCCTTGTGAAGGTCCATCTTTCCAAAAGATACAATTCGCAATTTCTTGGGCAAAGCCCCGGGCACCATGGAAAAGCTGTTTATCAATAGCTAAACCAGTACCGATACCTGTCGATATCGTTAAAAACTGTACATGCGAATATCCTTTTCCTGCCCCGATTGCAGCCTCTGCCAAACAAGCCAGATTTGCATCATTTTCTAAAATAACCGGCACTTGACACACTGTGGATAACTCCTTGGTAAGAGGAAGATGATGCCAGCCAGGAAGATTGGGCGGAGTTAAGACTACCCCATGTACCAGATCCAAAGGCCCCGGACAAGATACGCCAATCCCTTTTACCGTATGTCCAAAAGCGGCAATCGTATCTGCTATCCTTTGAAACGTGATAGCAGGATGAAGGGGATCTGTCGCAAACTGTTCGCGTTGTAAAACTTCATAAGCTTCATTAATCAGTGCTACTCTGGTATTTGTACCACCGATATCAATACCCACTGCATAATTCATAAATTTACCTAGTATAAGAACATCCTTCCTATACCTATCCTTTCTTTCATATTTTTTAAGTTGTACTGCCTGTTTATAAGGATTCCTTTAAAAGCTGTACTAGCAATATCCTTCTTGTGCATGTGCCACCTGCATCAGCCAAAGTATGCTTTTAGTCATAGCAATTAACATCCAGCTAAGGATCTATCTTCAGCCAAAGTATGCAATATTAGCAATTGACAAAAACCTCACCAGTAGCGCACAACATCCATCACAGCACTTAAACAGACATCTTTCACTAAGAAAAAAAGGGGACTTTCATCCCCAAAGCAGATTATTCGTAATAGCACTTCACTTTGTCGTTGGAGTTGAACAAGCGAATTTTTTCTTCGACTACTTTTCCACAAGCTTCCATTGCGTCTGGATAGATTTCCAGTGGTTCGCGATAGCCTGGATTTTCTGCCAATGTCTTACGACACTGTGTATAGAAAGCAACCTTGATATCGCTAGAAATATTGATCTTGCAAATACCATTTGCTACAGCTGCCGCAATTTCTTCATCCTTGTTACTAGATCCACCATGTAATACCAATGGTACATCTACCTGATTTGTAATGTCTTTTAAGATGTCAATGCGTAATTCTGGTTTCATATCTTTTGGATAAATACCATGTGCGGTACCAATTGCTACAGCGAAAGTATCAATACCCGTATCTTCAATAAACTGTTTTGCTTCTTCTGGCACGGTATAGATAACACCCTCCGTTCCACCTTCAATAGAATTGCCGGTAGTACCAATGGTTCCCAATTCAGATTCTACGGATACATTTACGATATGTGCGGTTTCTACAACCTTCTTTGTAATCGCTACATTTTCTTCATAAGGCAGCTTAGATGCATCGATCATAACCGAAGTCATACCGGCACGGATAGCACGTACAGCAGTTTCATAAGAATCTCCATGATCAAGGTGGATACATACCGGTACATCTGTCTGTGCTGCTTCATAGATCATTGCCTGAATCTGTGCATCTCCCACGAAGTTAAATTCATCTGGACTCATTTCCAGGATAACCGGACTCTTTAATTCTTTCACTTTCTTCATTACAACCTTTAACAGCTGGTCTGAACCGATATTGAATGCAGGTACAGCAAAGTGATTCTTCTGTGCGACTTTTAATAAGTCTTTCATATTCATTAACATAAGTTTTCGCTCCTTTTTCCCTTACAGGGATTTCCCTTGTGATTTTGATAGTTTGATGTAATGCTTAATGATTTCCTGACTGTCTTTTTCTACCTGATGCATCATTACCCAGTAATTGATGTCAGGGTCTTTTGCTAACTGTTGTTTGATACTTGCGACATTGGCATTCATGAAGTCACAGCCAACGTTGATTTTATTAATACCATATTGAACACAATTTTCTATATTCTGATCCCCTGAGCCACTGCCGCCATGCAGCACCAATGGCATGTTTGTTAATGCTTTGATTTCTTTTAGACGTTCAAAGTCAAATTCCGGCACATAGCCTTTTGGATAATTGCCGTGTGATGAACCAAAGGAGATGGCTAAGGCATCCACTCCGGTTTCTTGGGCAAAACGCAATGCCTGTTGCGGATTGGTTTTCATATCCTCATTCGTAAAGTTATCCCCTGCACTTGCGCCCATGCAGCCGATTTCCCCTTCTACACTGGCGTCAAACTGTTTGGCGAAGTCAACGATTTCACGCGTCATGCGGATATTTCCTTCTAGATCATAACGTGAAGCATCGACCATAACACTGCTGTAACCATCTTGCAGGGCTTTTTTTAACAGCCCGACATCTTCACCATGATCGAAGTTTAAGGCAACTTCAACACTGGCACGGTTTGCTAACAGCTTAACGATTGGCGCAATCAATGCACTGTCACAATGATTGACCATATGCTCCTGCACAATGTTCACAATGATTGGAGCACGCAGCTCTTGTGCTGCGTTGATAACGGCACGCGCCGTTTCAATATTAAAGCAATTGATGGCCATAACGGCATAGTTGCCTTCATTGGCACGTTGCAACATGCCTTTCATAGATACGTACATAGAACCCCTTTCTGTTGAATGTCACGATTGGCACTGGTTAAGCGTAGGTCGTTTGTTTGAGAGGGCAGGAACAACCCCTTATATCGTCCCTTTCACCTTCAAGGTTTAGCCACCTTTTCTTAGATAGCACCAATCGTGTTTTTTTCAACATGTCATCTTAGGAAATCTTGATATCAGATAAATCCATTTCCTCTTCTACTTCTTCTTCCTGTACTTCATCAGCAGCAGTTCTTGGTTTCTTGATCAATACCAGCAGAATCGCTGTTACACAAGTACCTGCCAATAGCGCAAACAATGCACCGATTGGATTTGACATTGCCGGAATTACGAAGACACCACCAGATGGTACAGCACTTGCAACACCTAAGCTAAAGCTAATAGCACCACAAACACCACAGCCGGTTGCTGTACAGATGACCGTACGAATCAAGTCGTTCATAGCAATTGGAATAACACCTTCACTAATCATGCACAGACCCATAGGGAAGGCAACTTTGATGTTTTCTACTTCGGTTGAAGTATAGATGTTTTTCTTCATGAATTTAGAGAATACGAAGGATAAGGTAATACCTAGTGGAGGTACCATAGCAGCTAATACTTTAATTGCTTCTGGTTCCTGGATTCCTTCCAGTAACAGACCATCACAGATTAGGTTAGGTACTTTACTGATAGGTCCACCAAAGTCGATACAGCCAAGTGCACCGATGATGAAGCCATACAGAACTTTTGCGCTCTTATCAAGACCAGTGATGAAGTTTGTTAAGGCTTCTGTAGCCCAAACGATTGGTGTACCGATAACGAAGTACATCAGCAATCCACCAAGAATAGCAGATAAGGTTGGAATGATCATCATAGGCATTAAAGCTTCTGCCCAGTGAGGAACTTTCAAGTTCTTGCGGATGAACAGTGCGATGTAACCAACGATGTAACCACCGACCATACCTCCTAAGAAGCCAGCTCCTAAGAAGGATGCGATCTGTCCCATTAAGAAACCTGGGGCAATACCTGGACGATCAGCAATTGAGTATGAGATGTAACCGGCGATAAAGGATGGCAATAAGCCCATTCCCAGAACACCAAGTGAAGTTAAAGCACTTGGAATTGTCATTTTACTTAAATCTGTAACAACTTCGCCACCCATTAAATTACCAATAGCAATCAATAGACCACTTGCTACAACCAGCGGCAGCATGTAGGAGATGGCAGTGAGGGCATGTCTTTTCAATTCTGCTCCCAATTTTTTCATTTCAATTTTCCTCTCTTTCCTTATTTGTTTAATTCAGCTTCGATTTTCTGAAGTAACTGTTTTGGCGCTTTTACGCAAACATTGGTTGGAACCTTAACAGTTCGTTTCCCCTCGAATCGTTCTGTTCCCGTGATGGCAATGTCAATTGCCAGGATGACAACATCGGCAGCTTCGATTTCTTCCGGTGTTAATTCATCTTCGGTTCCAATAGTCCCTTGAGTTTCTACGTGAATCGTGTGTCCCAGACTTTCAGCAGCACGAATCAGTTTTTCTTTCGCAATATACGTATGAGCAATACCGGATGTACAAGCAGCAACAGCAACTATTTTCATTTGTACGTCCTCCTTTCTTAACTGTCTATATTATAATTGTAAGAAAGGAGATGGGATTATTTCTATAGGGCTTTTTAATGCGGTAATTTTTCCCTTATTTTAAAAAGGGGCGGAAATAATAATGCGGTATTTTTTGAGGTTGTGGGAAAGGGAGCAGGAAGAATAATGTGGAAGTTTTTTGGAGTAAAGATAGGATTGATTGTGTGATGAAAGTGGTAGGGATGGATGGAGGAAAATGCGAAAAGAAAAGATGCAGGGTGTGGCTGCATCTGAAAAGGTACTATTCTCATCCGTCTTTAATCTCTAATAATTCTTCATAATATATGACTGGAATTCAGAAAAAATCCAAGTTACAAAGGACGTTGCAATATCACTATGAGCATATGTTCCCTATAATATTCAGCTTGGAAACAATACCAATAGTATTGATAGGTGAAATTCACTTCCTTGGTGTCATTACAAAACGATTTAATCCGCCTCGAATTATACACGGTTAAAATCCGAATTATGTAATTCTTTCCAAACGCTCAAATTTTTTATAGTATTTCTATTAAGCATTCGGTTCTGAATGATAAATCTCGTGTCATCCTCATAGTGATATTTTTAAATTTAGTTTAGAGAAAAACACGATTGTCTAATCTTGTTTTTTTCCCAAATTAGTTACATATTATTTCGATGCTAAAAAATTGTTATATTATATATAGT
>NZ_CEVYEL010000049.1:0-18196 GCF_982403165.1 Longicatena sp. | reverse complement strand
AGGTAGGAAGACCTGTTCTGAGAAGGACAGGTTTTTTTCTATATAGAGAAAGAAACCTAAACACATTCCTTATGTGAGGAACCCCTTCTCATATTATTATGAGTTTGCAATATAAAAAATTTGAACGGTATTGATTTAAGTTTTCAAATGAGAGTTAGAAGATTATTCAATGATCATTGGTAAATAGTTATTTAACAAATAGAAAAAAGATTCCCCATGAGGAATCTTTTTGAGACTATCTTATAGTGAATGGATTATTTACAAGTAGCTCCCTGTTTTTCTGCTTGTTTTACAGTGTTTTTCAAAGACATGTCCGTATCACTACCAAAGCCAAATTTCTTCAGTGAACTGCTGTCTGTCTTTGTGAAATCCATATTGATTTTTACAACAATATCTTTATCCTTAAAGTCGAAAGATACTTTCATACCATCATCTTCTTTAATTCCCAAAGATGATTCTAACTGTGTCTGCATCATTTTTTTCTGATCATCAGACAGTGTACTAAGATCAACACCACCTAAAGCAGAAGCAGGTACCGTTACATTCATGTCAGCAGTTTTGATTTCATCATCTTTTGCGTTGAATGTTGCAGCTAACGTCATACCATTTTGTGTAATACTGCAAGTTTTTGATTCTGATTTGTTACCACTTCCGCCACATCCGGCTAATAAAGTGACAACACATAAGCAAGCTAATAATTTTTTCATACGTTTTTTTCTCCTCGTCTTCATAGTAACATAAATATTCTATCATAAGATTTTTATGTGTTAGTATTTTAACATAATTTCACATACTGTACAATCTATTTTAATGTTTATCTGGAAAACTCGTAAAAAATAACCAAATTTTATGATAGTTTGTCAGAAAATTTATATCTTACAAGGATGACTGGCTTTTTCGCGTTTAATGTGGTATAACTTTCATTGAAATCCTTAATATATAAAGATAAAAGAAATGGTGATGAAAATGGCACAAAAGGTATTATTAGGTTTATCAGGCGGCGTGGATTCTGCCGTTGCCGCTTATATTTTAAAAGAGCAGGGTTATGATGTAACCTGTGCATTCATGCGCAATTGGGATTCATTTGCCAATAATGATATTATGGGAAATCCTACGATTCAAGATGATGTATGCCCGCAGGAGCAGGATTACCTTGATGCAAAAGCTGTCGCAGATAAGCTAGGACTTCCTTTATTGCGGGTGGATTTTGTAAAGGAATATTGGGATAATGTATTTACGTATTTCTTGGATGAATATCAAAAAGGGAGAACACCCAATCCAGATATTTTATGCAATAAATATATCAAGTTTGATGCATTCATGAAATATGCCAGAAAACTGGGGTTTGATATTTTAGCAACGGGACATTATGCACAGGTGGAACACACACCTTTATATAGCCGTATGTTACGTGGCGCTGATTCAAATAAAGATCAGACATATTTTCTTTGCCAGGTTTCTCAAGATGCATTAGCACACGCATTATTCCCAATCGGTAATTTGAATAAAGCAGAAGTTCGTGTAATTGCACAGAAACTTGAATTAGAAAGTGTAGCTACTAAGAAAGATTCTACGGGTATTTGTTTTATTGGAGAACGTAATTTTAAAGAGTTTTTACAAAATTATTTACCAAGTCAAGATGGTGATATCGTTGATATTCATTCATTAGAAGTAATTGGTCGTCATATCGGGGTTTTATATTATACGATAGGGCAGCGAAAAGGATTAGGTATTGGTGGTAATAAAGGCCCATGGTTTGTAGTAGGTAAGGATGTACATAAAAACATTCTGTATGTGACCAATGGAAATGAAAAAGACTGGTTATATTCTACTAGTTGCATTGTATCTGGCGTGAATTGGCTGCGCCCGCATAAACCAGAAAACGAATATGCATGTACTGCAAAATTCCGCTATCGTCAACAAGATCATGAGATATCTTTACAGTTTATTGATGAAACAACCGTTCTTGTATGCTATCCACAAGGTGTGGCTAGTGTTACCTGTGGACAAGAAGCTGTCTTTTATGATGGTCAAGAATGCTTAGGCGGTGGTGTCATTGAAGAGGTTTTCTGTGATGGTATCAGTATGCAGAAAAAAATAGAGGAGCATGTAGCCCATGGAAAAAACTAATATGAAACATCTTTCCTCTACGCGCTGTATCCTTTTATTACTTTTCTATTTTGTTGGTTATACGTATTTGTTACCACGGATATTAACGGTTTTAACCTTAATGGTGGATCCGCAAGCAACAACCTTTAACATTCCTATTTCCGTTGTGTCTTATGTCATGATTATGGTTTTTGTTATTTGGGTCGCAAAGCCGATTTGGCTGGATTCCATTTTACAATTCAAAGCGAATTGGAAAAAATATTTACCTATGATTTTTGCACTTGTATTTCTTACGGTTATGGCAAATTATATATTAAATATCTTGGTAAGTATCATCACTCAGACAGGGGATAGTGAAAATCAAAAAGTTATTGCCGAGAACGCTATTGTTGCTCCGGCTTTTACGATTTTTTCTAGTGTGATCTTTGCGCCGATCGTTGAAGAAACCATTTTTCGTGGTGGTGTTTTTACATGTTTACGCTCACGTGTATCTTTCAGTTGGGCAATGTTGATCAGCTCCTTTCTCTTTGGCTTTATCCATATCATGGATTCTCTTATCGAAGGGAATTTCACGGATGTGACATATCTGTTTCTATATACTGGTATTGGTCTTGTTTTAGCTTATGGGTATGAAAAAAGCAATTCCATTATCGTTAGTACAGGGGTACATATGTGCAACAATATTCTTGCTATCCTTTCTTTGTTTTTAACATTATAATGTAAGGAGGCCATAATGGAAGAAGAACTGATTTTAGAGGCAAAACTGCTGCATACGATATTTTATAATGAGGCAAATGGATATGCTGTTGGTAAATTTATAACCTATGATGCGAATGAAGAAGATTTTATCGCTACAGGTTTCTTTCGAGAATTACAGGAAGAAGTTATTTACCGTCTACATGGCAGTTATGTAGATCATCCTCGTTATGGTATGCAGTTTCAGGTAAAAGCATATGAAAAAGTCATGCCACAGGATGATGAGAGTTTAATTCGTTTTTTTGCAAGTTCTTTATTCCCGGGCATTGGAAAACAGAGCGCTAAGCTCTTAGTAGAGACTTTAGGGCCAAATGTCATTGAACGAATCAAAGAGGATGAGCAAGTCTTATTACAGATACCATCCTTTACGCCTAAAAAACGCCAAGTTATTTTAGATGGAATTCATGAACATGATGATGTTGATGATACGACTTTTTTCTTTACTCGTTTTGGTATCAGTGTCCGCAATATCATGAAATTTGAGGCAAAGTATGGGCAAGAGGCGGTTGCCCTTATTAAAGAAAACCCTTATCGCTTGATTGAAGAAATTGATGGTATAGGTTTTAAGACTGCTGATAAATTAGCACAGGAGCTATCTTTTGGATTAAATCATCCCTACCGTATCAAAGCTGCTATATTGTCTATGATATTGGAGATGTGCATGGCGAGTGGCGATACTTTTGTGACTACTGAGGATTTGACAAAGCGTGTTGAAAAAGAGTTTAAAGATGTAGATTTGTCTTCTTACTTAGATGAATTGGCAAAAGAATTTCTCATACATAGAGAAGAGGAGCGAATCTATCACCATACACAGTATGATAGTGAAACAGGTATTGCTGCTTTTTTGGCAATGTTTCCTTTTGAAGAACAAGAACCAACTTTAAAAGAAGAACTCATGCAAGACATGGAAGAGTTGGAACAAACATTACACATACAATATGAGGAGAGACAGAAAGAATCCATTCTTACGTTTTTTGCGCATTCCTTTTCAATTTTGACAGGAGGACCTGGTACTGGTAAAACAACGATTGTCCAAGGTGTTTTAACGCTTTATAAACAGCATTATCCAAATGATGTAATTGCTGTATGTGCACCAACAGGAAGAGCTGCTAAACGTTTGAGTGAGCTTTGTGGTTGTAATGCTACTACGATTCATAGTTTATTGCGTTGGGATTTAGAATCGAATACCTTCTTGGTGAATGAAAAAGAACCATTGCAATGTGATTTGCTGATCATTGATGAGTTCAGCATGGTGGATCAATGGTTGTTTTATAATCTTTTAAAAGCTTCAAAACTAGTAAAGAAAATCTTGATCATCGGAGATGAGGATCAATTGCCAAGTGTTGGATGTGGTAGCGTATTAAAAGATCTGATTGCTTGTGAACAATTTGCCGTCACTCGCTTGCATAAAATATTTCGTCAAAGTGAGGGAAGTGATGTGATTGCGCTTGCTCATGAAATACGAGAAGAACAGATTACAGTATTAGATTATGCTAAAGACATTGCCTTTTTTGATGCGCAGAATTATGAAGTGCGTGACTTGGTTGTTCGTATTGTTGCCAATGCTTTAGAAAAAGGCTATGAATCAAAGGATATTCAGGTGTTAGCTCCAAAGTATGGAGGGGTAGCCGGAATTGATGCTTTGAATAATGCTTTACAAAAAATGATGAATCCTTCAACAGCTCATAAACGAGAACTAAAAGTTGGCTATCGCATCTTTCGTGTGGGTGATAAGGTCTTGCAACTGAAAAATCAGCCCGAAGATGAGGTGTATAATGGTGATATTGGAGAAATTGTAGATATCGCTTATGCTTCTGAAAGTGTAGGACAGAAGCATCAATTACTTGTTGATTTTGATGGTATCATGGTGGAATATAGCAATGAACAGCTATATAATATTACCCATGCATTTTGTATTTCCATTCATAAAGCACAAGGCAGTGAATATCCCATTGTTATCTTGCCAATTGTTTCAGAATATGCCTATATGATGAGCAAGCGCTTATTATATACCGCAGTTACTAGGGCGAAGAAAAGTCTTGTTTTATTGGGAGAGCGTGATATGTTACATAAAGCGGTAACACGCAAAGAACGTCATCAGCGTAATAGCACCTTAGAAATGCGAATTCGCAAATTGTTTCATGCATAACTTCATCAAAGCTTACCATACTAGATGTGTAAGAAGGAGTGATACGCATGAACAAATGTTTAGGTGCTGCCGTTATGGGATTTTTAATGGGTTTATATCTTGGCTATATGAAAGATGAGGAAATTGAGGATCTTTGTCATCAGTCAAAAAAAGCTGAGAAGAAAATGAAAAAGAATTACCATAAGGCGATGGATCAAATTTGTGATTGTATGGATTTGGATTAACCCCACGAATGGGGTTTTTCTTTTATGAAACAACGATATGAACGAATATTGTTTCATGCGAAACAGCTTCTTCCTTGCTTAGCATGTATCTTTCTTTTGCTATTAATTATTAAACAATTGGCATTAGATGCATGGTTAGCTGCTATTTATCGTGCTTTTTTACCTATTCTAAGTGGTGTATTATTAGCTTTTTTCCTTCAGCCAATCATTGATCGAGTACAACAAAAATTTTCTTTAAAGGTCAGTGTAATGTTAGTTTATATTGGCTTGTTGGCGATTCTAGGTGCATTTTTAGCTGTTTTATTACCTTTGTTGTATCAACAGGCGCTCGAGTTGGCACAACTTGTCCCACGATGGCTGCAACAGTTGGAAGGCTTTTTAAAACAACATCATATTGCGTATGACAATTTGAAAACGCTAAAGCAAAATTATATGCAGGAAGGGTATATAATAGCAATAGATTCAGCAAAAAGTGTCATTGACACTTTAACGGACTATGGTATTGCGTATATTATTGCGTTCTTTATTTCCATCGATATGGATTTTTGGAAACGTACAGCAAAGAAAATAGTACCAAATGTAACACGGGTTGCGACTTTTTATCATACGCTGAGCAATATCATTTATCAATATTTGGCAGGCACCATGCTAGATCTTTTATTCATTATTGTCAGTGTCGGGATTGTCTTAAGTCTTTATCGTTTTCCAAATGCTTTACTCTATGCTATGATTTTGGCATTGTTAAATTTATTTCCTTATGTTGGAGCTACTTTAGGGCTTATCTTAATAGCAGCCGTAGCAGCTTTACATTATGACCATTACCCATGGATGATGTTTTTCATCGTCTGGAGTATTCAACAGATAGAATCTAATATTATCCAGCCTTTGATCTTTAATCGCACTATGAACGTACGACCGCTGTTAACGTTTGTCTTTATTTTTATATCGGATGCTTTTTTTGGTGTCATAGGTGTGATATTATCCCCTATTTTTGCGGCTGTAGCCCAAATCGTTTTCCGCAGCTATCTGCATTCGAAAACAAGTGATAAGGTAGGAGAATGGGAAGACATCTGGCGAGATTTTGATGAAGTGATGGCAGAGGAGACAATACCATGATATTTGCGATGGTAGTATGCAGTGACGAAATTCATGATGAATGATAATCGTGTGAGAATGGCTTGCGTGTAAAATAAGAATTTGTTATAATAGCGAAGGAATAAAAAAGCGTAGAAGAAGAGGAGTACATCCCTGCTGCGGCATAGAGAGAAAACGGAAGGTGGAAGTTTTCGTGTCAGGATGGATGGAAGGCTGCTTTGGAGCTTTTCGCGAGAACATCGGCGTTAACGATGATAAGTAAGGTGTGCTTTCAGTGAAAGTGAACCGGGATGGTACCGCGTAATGATGATTGCGTTCCTGGATAAGGAACGTTTTTTTATGCTTAAGGAGGAAGTTGACATGAAAAATTTAACAGGTAACCAGATACGACAACTGTTTCTTGATTACTTTAAGAAACATGGACACATGATTGAACCAGGCGCTAGTCTGATTCCTCACAATGATCCTACTTTGTTATGGATCAATGCCGGAGTTGCGGCGTTAAAGAAATATTTTGATGGAACAGTGAAACCGGAATGTCCAAGAATTGCCAATGCTCAGAAATCTATTCGTACAAATGATATTGAAAATGTTGGTAAGACGGCACGTCATCACACCTTTTTTGAAATGCTCGGTAATTTTTCAATTGGGGATTACTTTAAAAAAGAGGCAATTCATTTTGCTTGGGAATTTTTAACTAGTGAAGAGTATATTGGTTTTGATAAAGATCGTTTGTATATCACGGTGTATATTGATGATGAAGAAGCATATGATATTTGGACAAACGAAATTGGTGTGGATCCTTCGCACATCTTAAAAACAGCGGATAACTTTTGGCAAATCGGAGAAGGACCATGTGGACCGGATACGGAAATCTTCTATGATCGTGGGGAAGCATATGATCCAGAAGGACTGGGTGAAAAACTGTTTTTTGAAGAGATGGAAAATGACCGCTATATTGAAGTCTGGAATAATGTCTTTTCTCAGTTTGATGCCAAAGAAGGAGTTGCACGCAAGGATTATAAAGAATTGCCACAGAAAAACATTGATACCGGTATGGGATTAGAGCGTTTGACCTGTTTGGTGCAAAATGGTGAAACTAATTTTGATACCGATTTATTCTTGCCGCTTATTCATGCATGTGAACAATATACGTCCATGCGTTATGAAGATGCTGAAAACAAAATGGCGTTTCGTGTTATAGCGGATCATATCCGTACCGTGACCTTTGCGTTAGCGGATGGTGCATTATTCGCCAATGAAGGACGTGGCTATGTGTTACGCCGTGTCTTACGCCGAGCTGTTCGTTTTGGCAGAAAATTGAAAATTGAAGGTGCCTTTATGTATAAGCTGGTACCGGTTGTTTATGAAATCATGAAAGACTTTTATCCATATATCGAAGAAAAAATTGATTATATTGAAAAACTGGTAAAAGCTGAGGAAGAACGTTTCCATGCTACACTGGCAGATGGTGAAAAATTATTGCTGGATGTTATGGAAAAAAATAAAGATAATAAGTTATTGGATGGTGTGACGGCTTTTAAGTTGTATGACACCTATGGGTTCCCATTAGAATTGACATGCGAGATAGCAGAAGAAAGTGGATATCAAGTAGATGTGCAAGGCTTTGATGAAGAGATGAAAAAACAGCGCGAGCGTGCCCGCAATGCTCGTGAAGATGTGGAATCTATGTCTAGTCAGTCAGCAGATTTAATGGCCTTTACACAAGATAGTAAGTTTATCGGTTATGATGAAAGAACATGTGATGCACAGGTCATAGCTTTATTTAAAGATGGTAAGCAAGTGGATGCTATATCTGATGAAGGCGATATCATCTTAGACACAACCGTCTTTTATGCGGAAAGTGGAGGCCAGATAGGGGACAGTGGCAGCTTTATGGGGGATGCATTAGGCCGTATTGTCAATACTGTGAAAGCACCACATAAACAGCATTTACATAAGGTTGTTATAGAAGAAGGATGTTTGCATGTTGGCAGCAAGCTGCAACTGGCAGTGGATAATAAAAAACGTGATATTATCACCAGCAATCACTCTTGTACACATTTATTACAAAGTGCTTTGAAGAAAGTTGTTGGAAATCATATTCAACAAGCTGGTAGTTTTGTCAGTGATGAATATCTACGCTTTGACTTTACACACTTTGAAAAGGTAAGTGTGCAGCAGTTAAAGGAAATTGAACAACTGGTAAACCGCTTTATCAGTGAACATCATCCTGTAAGTAAGGTGGAAATGCCGATTGAAGAAGCAAAGCAAAGCGGAGCTACCGCATTGTTTGATGAAAAATACGGGGATGTTGTCCGGGTTGTTACAATGGGCGATGTGTCAAAAGAATTCTGTGGTGGCTGTCATGTAAATAACACACAGGAAATTGGTATATGCAAGATTATCTCTGAGGAAAGTATTGGTAGCGGTATCCGCCGTATTACGGCAAAGACAGGCTATAGTGCTTATGAAGACTTTGCTGCGGAAGAAAAGACACTGCGTCATATAGCAGATGATCTGAAGATGAAGAGTATTGTCAATGTAGATACGAAAGTAGAACAAGTGTTGCATGAAAATGCGCAGCTGAAAAAGGAATTGGCTGCTTTGCAAAGTGAGATGTTCACACTGAAGGCGAATGAATTGATCCATGAGGTGAAAGAGTGCAATGGTCGTCATGTATTGATCAAACGCATGGATGGTGCTGACGCTAATGCGTTAAAAGATATCGCTAGTACCATCAAAGCACAAAAAGAACATGTAATAGTCTTTTTAGCAAGTGTTTGCAACGATAAGGTTGTATTTGTTGCTGGCGCAGATAAATTGGCTGTGGCTGATGGTATTAAGTGTGGCGATTTGGTAAAAGAGGCAGCAATGCTTTGTGATGGCAAAGGCGGAGGAAGAGCAGATCTTGCGCAGGCCGGTGGCAAAGATGTGACGAAAGTGGATGAAGCCGTGGAATTCATTAAAAATAAACTGTCTTAGGGTTTCAATTTTATAGAAAATAGGATAAAATGAAAGAAAGATAAAAAAAGGAGGTAATACGATGAGAGATATTACAGAGACGATGTCTTTTAAATCAGATGATTTAAAGCGTGACAATATCAAGCATGTATTACGTGTCGTGAAGGAAGCGTTGGATGAGCGTGGCTATAATTCGGTGAACCAGCTGGCCGGATATCTTATCAGCAATGATCCTGCATACATTTCTTCCCATAACAATGCCCGCAGCATTATCCAAAGCGTAGAGCGCTATGAAATTATTGAAGAGTTAGTGCGCGCTTATCTGGAAGATGATCAGCATTGATGCGAATCTTAGGACTTGATCTTGGTTCACGTACATTGGGGGTCAGTGTGAGTGATGCCTTAGGGATGATAGCACGTCCCGTCGAAACCATACGTTTTGAACAGGATGATTATGATTCCGCTTTGACGCAGATAAAAAAATACATCGATGAATTTCAGGTAAAAAAGGCAGTGCTGGGATTGCCTAAGCATATGAATGGAGATGTCGGTATTCGCGGGGAGATTTCCATCATGTTTAAAGAAAAACTAGAAACCTTAGGTGTGGAAGTGATACTTTGGGATGAACGTTTGACAACTGTTGCAGCTGAACGCATTCTTATCAGTGCAGATGTATCCCGCAAGAAGCGCAAGAAAGTTATTGATCAGATGGCTGCTGTTCAGATTTTACAAGGCTATCTAGATAGAAATCATCAGGGGCTGTAAAAGCCCCTTTCTACAGGAGGATATAATGTTAGAAACAAATACGATGTTTGTCACAGATGAAAGTGGCAATGAAAAAGAAATGGAAATTTTATTCACATTTGAAGATGAGGAAAAAGGACGCAAATATGTAGTGTTTGCGGATCCTGAAGATGAAGGAGAAGAGGTTTTTGCCTCTGCTTATGATGATGAAGGCAATCTGATGCCGGTTGAAACAGATGAGGAATGGCAGATGATCGAAGAAGTGATAGGAGCGTTCCAAGAAGATGAAGGCGCTGAAGAATAAGAAGATTCTGATACCTGCCATCCTTGTTATTATCTGTTTGGTTATTGGTGTCACAGCCTTTTCTATGTATACCGCAAAGCTAAAAGCTCCATCAACCACACCAGAAAAAGTCATCTTTGAAGTAAAAGAAGGCGAAGGTAATGCGTCTGTATTAGACAAGTTGGAAAAAGCTGGATTGATACAGGATGTACAGGCAGCAAAGCTGTGCATGAAACTGCAAGGCTTGAATGACATCAAATTTGGTGTCTTTACATTGGATCGTTCTTGGGATACAGAAACGATTTTAGAAAACTTGAATGATGTTAAAAAAGCAAAGCAAAATGAAGTGATGATTACGTTTAAGGAAGGTATGTGGGCGAAAGATATTGCACAGTCATTGCAACACAAGCTAGGTGTAAATGCAAAGAATTTGTTAAAACTGTGGAATGATGATACCTATCTTAAAGAACTTATGAAGACATATCCTTTTTTGACAAAGGATATCTTAAACGATAAGACACGAGTGAAACTGGAAGGCTATTTGTTCCCGGAAACGTATACGTTTGCAAAGGATGCGGATGAAAAGGAAATTACCAAAACATTTTTGGATCATTTTCAAAAAATCTATCAGAAATATGAAAAGGATATTGTTTCCAGTAAATTCACTATGCATGAAATCCTAACTCTTGCCAGTATGGTTCAATATGAGGCAAGTACGAAAGAGGATATGCAATTGATTGCCGGTGTTTTCTTTAATCGCTTAGATAAAGATATGATGTTACAATCCAGTGTTACCGTATGTTATGCATTGTATGATGATCTAACAAGTGGAGAAGACTGTGAAGTGAATCCGGATATTGATTCCTTATACAATACATATAAGTATAAAGGCTTACCGATCGGTCCGATTTTAAATCCGGGAGAAGATGCAATACAAGCCGTTTTGCATCCGACAAAGAGTGATTATCTGTATTTTGTTGCGGATGTATATGGCGATGGTAAAGTTCATTATGCGAAATCTTATGAGGAACAGTTACAGAATCAAGAAAAGTTCCATTTGAATAAATAAGAAGGTGTATGTGATGAAAAAAACGATTGTAATCGGAATAGCCGGAGGCAGTGCTTCAGGTAAAACATCGATTTCACAGCAGTTGAAAGATCGTTATGAGAACACTCAGTCCGTCGTCATTATCCGACAGGATGATTATTATAAAGATCAAAGCGAGAAGACGATGGAAGAGCGTGTAAAAACGAATTACGATCATCCTTTTGCTTTCGACAATGCTTTATTAGTAAAACAGTTGAAAGAGCTGACTATGGGCAAGGCTATAGAAAAACCAACCTATGATTTTGTTCAACATACCCGCTCGCATAGCATTGAGCATATAGAACCAAGTGATGTTATTGTCATTGAAGGACTGTTTGTTTTGGAAAACGAAGATTTACGTAATTTATGCGATATTAAGATTTTTGTTGATACTGATGCAGATATTCGTTTTATACGTCGCTTGTTGCGTGATGTAAAACAGCGAGGCAGGACATTAGAGTCAGTTGTTGAACAATATACAAGTACGGTAAGAGATATGCATAATCTGTTCATTGAACCAAGCAAACGCTATGCAGATGTCATCATCCCAGAAGGGGGTCACAATATGGTGGCGATTGATTTGTTGATGACGAAAATAAGTAGTATTATTCAGGAAAACGTGGTATAATACCATGTGACGATAGGAGTGAAAATATGGCAGACGAAAAGTTTTATGTAACCAAAGAAGGGTTAGATGAACTCTTAAAGGAACAGGATAATCTGATCCATGTAGTACGTGATGAAGTCATTTTAGAATTACAGGAAGCTCGTGCACAGGGTGACCTTAGTGAAAATGCCGATTATGATGCTGCTCGTGACCATCAGGCACGTGTAGAAGCTAGAATTCGTGAGCTTGAAGCAATGATTGCCAATGCCGAAATCATTGAAGGCGATAAAGAAACAAGTAGTAAAACAGTAGGTTTAGGTTCTACCGTAACAATTAAAGATCTTTCTAGTGAGGAAGAGGAAACGTATACGATTGTTGGTTCTATAGAAGCTGATCCACTAAATGGAAAATTGTCCAATATTACCCCTTTAGCAGTTGCTTTGTTGGATAATAAGCTGGGTGATATTGTTGAGGTTTCTAATGTGGAAGAACCTTATAAGGTTAAAATCGTTAATTTGAAGTAATCGATGTATGAAAAAGCAGGTTTTCTGCTTTTTTTCTGCTATTTTAGTACTGCAAAAAAGATGATTCATTTATGTTTTATAAAAGAATTTAAGCGTATAGGAACGTTTTGATAATAATGCTATTTCTATATTATACTATTGAAAGATTGAGAATACCTGTTTTAGATATACGGGTATCTTTTTTATAATTTATTACGGAAAAAGCCTGTTTGTGTCGTATAGCTAAATGGAGGGATCTATATGAAAAAGACAGGTATCTTTTTTAGTGTTTTATTTTTCTTGTTTTATTATGAACGTTATGAAGTCATAGATGTTCGTAATTATCAAAGTGCTGTAAAAAGTGTGGAAGTGAAAGGTGAAGTACAGCATCCAGGTGTCTACCAATTAGAGCGTCATGCGAATGTGGAAAAAGCCATAAAAGCAAGTGGAGGATTAACCAAGCAAGCAGATATCAGTGGTTTAAATCTGACTATGGATATAGAACATCACGGTGTTCTTGTTGTACCCTCAAAACATAGGATCACAAAGATTTCCATCAACGCCGCAACGCTAGAAGAGTTGGACACTTTGCCGGGGATTGGTCCTTCGATTGCACAGCGTATCGTTGAATATCGAAAACAAATGCCTTTTCAGACTTTAGAGGATTTGAAACAGGTAAAGGGAATTGGGGATAAATTGTTTGATAAAATAAAGGAGCATATTTGTTTATGAAGGGCATATGGTTATGTATTGGCTGTATTGTCCTTATATTTAGCTGGCTGCCCGTATACAGCAGTTTCTTCTTTCTGGTGGGTGCTCTATGGTTTCTTCATAAACGATTTCATCGAGGAGAAATCATATGTCTGGTGTTTTGTTTGCTGGTATTTGTAAGAATTCAGCGTTTGTCTGATGTGCATGAAATTTCTTCTCGTATCGTGAAGATACAAGAAATCAAACAAGGATATATGATTGGGGCTAACAAAGAGGGAAGATTTTTACTATATGGATTGAAAAAGGTATCTTTTGATGATGTAGTAGAATTGCGTGGAACTTATGAGAAAATCGATAGTATACATAATTTGGGACAGTTTCATTTTGCGACATGGGCAAAACGTAAAGGAATGGTATATTGTATGAATGTAAAAAGTTATACTCTTATCAAAGAAGGGACTACGTTACGTCATCGATTATATGCCAATATTGAAACAAAAGATGTTGCGATTCAGCAATTTTTAAAAGCCATGCTGTATGGTATTCATGAAGAAGAAGTATCTTTTTTATTGCTATCCAGTGGTATGCATATTGCTTTTTTATCACGGTTTCTTACAAAGCGAATGGCACGCAAATGGGGATTTGCCAAAGCCCATAGGCTTACACTTCTTTTAATGATGGGGATGAGTTATCTTACTGTTTTATCTTCCTCTATCTTACGCGTAGTTTGCTTTTCGCTTATCTCTGGCCTTTTTACCAATTTTGATGAGAAAGATACGCTTGGTATATCAATGATTTTTACCATTTTGTTAGCGCCTTCTATGGCCTATGAGGTTGCTTTACTGATTCCTGTATGTTTTCGCCTGGTTTTTATGTTTCATGTCGCAAAGCGTAATAAAAAAATAGTTGGCATGTTGGTGCTTTTTCCAGCACAGATGTGGTTTTATCATACATGTGATCCGCTGCAAATGGCTCTGTTTTCCTTTCTGCGTAAAGTCTATGCTATTCTCTATGTACTGGCATGGCTGCTTATCCTACCGGCAACAGAATACCTGTTTTTGCTGATACAATGGATGTTAGCAGCATTGCGCCTAATACAGCAGATTTCTTATCCGTTGTATGGCAGTGTATCTATCCTTTGGTTAATTTTATGGTGTTTATCAGCAATGCGGTATATTTCCTATGTACATTGGAAGGATAGTCTTACCCTATGTTTGCTTCTTGTTATATTTTTTATACGTCCCTACCTTTCGCCGTTTGCTTCGGTTACGATGCTGGATGTTGGACAAGGCGATTGTACGCTTATTATTACTCCCTATCACAAAGAAGTTATCTTGATTGATGTTATGGGACATAAAAAGAAAAATATTCCAAAAGAGATTATTGTTCCGTATTTGCATGCCCAAGGGATTTATCATCTTGATAAGATCATTGTGACACATGCCGATATGGACCATAGTGGTGGTGTTGCACAGTTGCAAGAATTAATGCATGTTGATGAAATTATCGATCATAAACAGCTGGCAAAACAACAGGAAACACCATGGATGAAGTTTTTTCTTTTAGATTATGAGGGTGAAGATGAAAACGATAATAGTATTGTTACGATGCTGCGTCTGTATGATACCTCCTTTTTATTTATGGGTGATCTAGGTATAAAAGGCGAACAAAAATTATTGCAGCTATATCCTAAATTAGAGGCGGATGTCGTAAAGATAGGGCATCACGGCAGTAAGACTAGTTCTGCAACAGCTTTTTTACATCAAGTGCATCCAGCCCTTGCACTAATATCCAGTGGCCGACATAATTTTTATGGACATCCTCATCAAGAAGTGTTGGATGCTATGGAAAAAGAAGGTATCTTACCACTTATAAGTGCAAGACATGGTGGGGTTACAATAAAAATTTGTAAATATTTTCGTTTTTTCAAGACGGCTGAGCAGCAATTTGGTATAATATTACCTAGGTGATAAGCATGAATTATGTCTTGTATGGAGAAGAACAGTTTCGTTTGAAAAAAACATTGCAAACGATCATCAAAGAATATATAGCAGATGGCGATGAATTAAATACCGTTCAATACGATGCCTTGCAATGTGATCTGGAAACGATCCTAGAGGATGCTATGACGATTCCTTTTTTCTCTGCCTATAAGATTATTCTTGTTTATCATGCAAATTTTTTATCCGCTGCCAATGATACAGGAATTGATCCCAATGGATTAGAAAATTATGTGAAACAACCGATGGAAAGTACGGTGTTAATTCTGATTGGTGATTTCGCGAAATTAGATACACGCAAAAAAATCATTAAGCTGATTCAAAAAAATTGGAAGGTATTAGAATTTCGCAAGCTGGATGATCTCGGTAAGCAAAGTTGTGTGAAAGAGGAAATACAGCGCCGACAGTTGCATGTAGATGCACAGGCCATGCAAGAATTATTGAAACGATTACCACTGGATATGGAAACCATTCATTCTGCATTTGATAAATTGCAGCTTTATGGTGGTGATATCACGCAGGATGTGGTTGCTCATTTAGTAGCCAGACCGTTAGAAGAGGATGTTTTTGAGTTGGTCAATGCGGTGGTGGAGCAGGATGTTCGTAAAGCCTTTCGCATTTGGTGCGATTTGTGTGTCGTTAATACCGATGCCATTTATCTGATTGCCCTGTTAGCATCTCAATTTCGTTTTCTGTTTGAAGTAAAAACCTTGATGATGCAAGGGGAATCCAAAGATGGGATCAAAGATATATTACATGCACATCCATACCGTATAAAATTAGCTATGCAGAGTGTGCAGAATTTATCCGCTTCTTATCTGATGAGCATGTTGGCAAAGTTAGCAACACTGGATCAGAAATTAAAAGGCGGTTTACTGGATAAAAAAATGGGATTTGAAATGTTTTTATTAGAATTGCAAGGAGCTTAATATGAAGTCATTAAAAGAACTATATCGGATTGGTCCAGGACCATCCTCCTCACATACATTAGGACCACAGCGTGCCTGCCGTTTATTTCAGAAACGTTATCCTATGGCACATCATTATGAAGTTGAACTCTATGGTTCTTTATCCTTGACGGGAAAGGGACATTTAACAGATGCTATCATTATGGAAACGATGAAACCTAAAGCATGTTTGGTGTTTTTCAAGAATAAAAAAGATTTAAAGCATCCCAATACCATGCGCTTGATTGCTTTTGATGAAAAGAATCAGGAAATTGGGGATATGATTGTGTATTCAATTGGTGGTGGAGCAATTCGTGTTGAAGGAGAAACAAGTAATGAAGGAAAGGATGTTTATCCGCATCATTTTCTAAAAGATATTTTAGAATATTGTGAAGCCCATGCAATGGAATTATGGGAGTATGTCAATATGTTTGATCCCTTAGGTGATTATATGGATAAGATCATGGATCAGATGATCAAAACGGTTGATGGTGGTTTACAGAAAGAAGATGTCTTACCAGGCGATCTGCATTTAAAACGGATAGCAAAAGAATTAAAGGAACAGGCAGATGAATGCAAAAGTGCTGTGGAAAAAGAAAAATTATTGTTGTGTGCATATGCATATAGTGCCAGTGAGGAAAATGCTGGTGGCAGTATTACCGTTACGGCACCAACGCTAGGCAGCAGTGGTATCTTACCTTCTTTGGTATACTATTACCATAAAAATTTGGGGTATTCCCGTGAATGCATTCGTAATGGTTTGAAAATTGCTGGTTTATTCGGCAATTTAATTAAGGAAAATGCGACGATATCTGGTGCACAAGGAGGATGTCAGGCAGAAATTGGTGCTGCTGTTTCAATGGGGGCGGCTATGGTGGCATATTTTCGCGGAGGAAGCAGTTCCCAAATAGAATATGCGGCAGAAATCGGCATTGAACATCATCTTGGTTTAACCTGTGATCCTGTCGGCGGATATGTTATGATTCCTTGTATTGAACGTAATGCTGTAGGAGTTCTTAGAGCAATGGATGCAGCTATTTTAGCGCAAAGCATCTGTAATGTCAGAGAACATAAGGTCAGCTTTGATATGGTCGTAAACACCATGAATTATACTGGACGCAAGATTGCTTTAGAATTAAAGGAGACAAGTCTTGGCGGTTTAGCAAGCGTCGTACCGATTCGTTAAGAAAGGAAGTGCTTTAAGATGAAGTCACTGATTGTTTATTCCAGTGCTACTGGAAACACTCGAAAATTAGCAGAAGTATTTGCTAATGAAATCGAAGATGCAGAATTACTGAGTATTCAAGATGTCAAAGTATCCATGTTAAAAAACTTTGATATGCTTTATTTAGGTTATTGGGTGGATAAAGGTGATTTAGATGCAGCCAGCGCAAAGTTGGCAGAGCATGTGCAAAATGCTAAAATTGTCTTATTTGGCACATTAGGGGCTGCTGATAATTCCGAGTATTATACCATGGTCAAACGACGCATTGAAACGCATTTTCAAGATGCCAAACTGTATGGGCATTTCTTATGCCAGGGGAAAGTACAAGAATCTGTGATTGCACGTTATCGTCAAATGATAAAAGAACATCCCGATGATGTACATATGCAGGAACAGCTTAAAAATTATGAGAAGGGAAGAACTCATCCAGATGAAACGGATTTACAAAAAGCCCGCGATTTTGTCCGTTCCATCACCTAAAATTCCATATGAAGATGGCTTTTATGTGTATTTACTGCGTTGCTGTGATGAATCTTTGTATTGTGGATGGACAACCAATTTACGGAAACGCTTTTATGATCATGTTATGAAAAAAGGTGCAAAGTATACAAAAGCACATCGCCCATTGGAGTTGTATTATTTTGAATCCTGTGAGGATGCAGCCAGTGCTCGTAAACGAGAATATGCAATAAAACAGCTAAGCAGAAGGGAAAAATTGGCATTAAGAAATATTAAAAAAGAGGCTGTAACGAATAAGAAATAGCCTCACAAATAAAAATACGTCAAACTCAT
>NZ_CEVYEL010000048.1:0-18712 GCF_982403165.1 Longicatena sp. | reverse complement strand
GATTGTTTTATCTTAGCATCTTTGATTGATTGAATATGAGTTTGTATCTTAGGATTACTTAGTAGCTTACATCCATTGACCATCGCTGTTGTATAGTCACATCCATAAGCCTTTTGATACGCTTTTGTTGCATTGAACCATCTTACATAATATAAACAAAAAAGACGCTGCTTTTCGGTCAGCTCCTCGTTGTTCAGTGTTTCTATTTCTTCTGGTAATAATTCTGTTTTAAGTTGCCCATCTATGCCTTTGCTTTTTTTGGTAACGTTCCTTTTCCGATTAGTAACGTTCCCTTTTAATTCTTCGTCCCATTTATCCTGAGATTTCCATTTACGAACTTGCGTATCCTTTACATCAAGCTGTGCTGCTATATCTTTTAACAGCATCTTTCCTTTGCTGCTGATATACATATCCTTTGCTTTATCTCTATTGGGACTTCTTTGTCTTGGCATAGATTAACCTCCTTTTTAATCATCAATAAACGCAACTAACGTAAATAGCATCCACCATTCATTACTGAATGTCTTAGCCAAAATAAAAGCCAGTGTAAATATAAACACTCGCCATAATAATTTATCATATTTCATTTCTTTACACCTCTATCGTCATAATTCCACGAATTGCTTACGCTGTCAAAAGCTGCATTTTCAGCTCTTTTGCGTGCGTTTTCTTTATCTAACAACTTACGCTCCGTCTTGTATAATGTGCAATTTCCATGACATCCTACATATCTTTTAGGGCAATCTTTACATACTGTGATCATCATCTAGTACCTCGTAAGTCTTTTCAAAGATATCAGGCTTGCATTGATATAGTTCACCTCTTAGGCCTCTTATGATGTAATCTCCAGTTCTAGCTATCATCGTTCCTTCAAGCGTATTGATTTCACACCACGCAGGTGATGCATTGTACTTCCCGAAATCATGTGTGATAACCGTATTATTGGATACGGCATCCCAAAACCAGTCTTCACCAACAAGGCCTCTTTCATTTAATTGAAATGCTTCTACTACAACCGGTTTCTTTCTGTATTTCATATCTATCATTCCTTTCTAGGTAAAGAAAAAGCATCCAATTTAATAGATGCTTAATTTCCTTTTTTTAAATTTGTGTGGCGCTTTTGTTAGCCCGGTGAAGCGCCTAAACACCAATATAGCCATGTTTTTAATGGTTAACACAGGCATTTTAAACCAACTATCTATTGTTTTTTGTAAGGGTATTATCATAGATAGTGAGAGAACATTTACCCTAAACCACTAACAATAACCTCCAAGTAATCGTTAGCAGTTTACGGTAGGCATCCGAAGATGCCAATTGCATTGGAGGATGATGTGGTGGGAAATGATGTTTTATCACCTTTTCCCCGAACTTCCACACTACCATTATAGCATGTCAAATCACGTCACGTAGTGGACAATTTCACAAAATATTGCTATTTCTAGAGCAAATTTGACTAATAGCTCGTTCCGCATACTTTTTTACAGTATCTTCTTCTATTTTCAATTCGTTTCCCACTTGTTTAGCGTTTTTGCACCGACGTTTCATGACATATTCTTTTGTTACATCATAATATTTACCATTTAACACACTGATTAATCTATCTATTTTATCAAGCTTTTGTTCAAATTTTTTTTGCATTTCTTCTAATTCAAAAAGTTTATCAGAATAACGTTGTTGAGGGCTTTTTCCATCTGACCATCCATCAGGCATTTGTATGATGCTTCCGCCAGTTGAGCATACTAATGACATACACTCTTTTTCTAGTTCATGCCATTTATACAAATATAAATAATAACTCTTCAGCTCTCCCTTTACATAGTCTTTCAAGTTTTCATCTACATCAATTAATGGCGGATATTCTTCTCTCCAGTTCATTTAATCTTCCACAGCCCCTTTTCCAAGTTATCGTAAAGCCCTTTCACAACGCCATCATAAATTATTCTTCCAGCGCTTGTTATTCTGTACGCTTTTACTTGACGATTGCTATGATCAGCCTTGTACATACCAATCAATCCAACAACTTCAAAGTATTGATTTTCTTGCATTTTTTTAAAATTCTTTTTCATTTCCTGTGCCACTCTTTCCAAGTATAAAAATGGTAATGCCCATATTATTGACCTTCTTTCTTTTTTTTCTTAAATAATTCATCCTCTATTTTTTTAGCAAACTCCACTCCAATACTTAATTTTATGGTTAGCACCCCGATGTCTTTGTATAGTTCATCATTTATACATTTTTCTAAAACATCGTCTATAGCCTTTTCATAATCCTTTTTGGTAATTTTTATTGTGGTTTGTGATTTCATTTCCTACCTTCTTCCAATATTCATAATCTAAAGGCTCTTCTTTATTACCGCCTTTTGCACACCCCATTATGACCGCACCAACAATCAAACCTAGCAGTACGCATAATATATATCCTATCATTTTATTACCACCTTTATCTTTTGTTTTTTTCTCTATCTTCTCGATCTTTTATAAGAAATGCAAGTAATATAAAAGGCAGATCAAGTAAAATGATTATAAATAAGAATATCCAATCATTTTTCATTTTCTATTACCTCTCTTAAATAATTAAATGGATTGTCCTTATCTTTTGCGATTTCATCTTTATAATAACAATCATAACAATCGTGTATCCACGCTAAAGCATTTTGAACCTTAGTATCTTTTAATTTAGACAACATTTCAAATTCTTTAGCATGAGAATTTTTATTTCCCCACGAGTATCTGTTCATCATGAGAAAAGCATCGTATTCATTCTGTAAGTTATTTACCGATTTTAATAATTCTTCTTTATTCATCTTCATCACTCCAATCTATGGCTTGCCCACATCTGTTACAACAAATGTTTTCATATGGGTGGTTCTTTTCCGTTACTCTTGATAATTGTATATCACGACAATTAGGGCAAACATATTTGATATATGGTTTTTCTCCTTCCTTTTCGTAGTGTTTAGCTAGTATTTTTTAGGTGTTTCCTTATCAACTAATTCTTGCAAGGTATCAATCCATCCATAAAAATCTTCATCAGTTTCTATTCGCGTGCCCGTGATATTTTCAATATTTTCTTTTAAACCATCTAATGCTTCTTGATATTTATTCATTTATTTCTCCCTTTCCGCTAATAGCACACTCTGTGCATGCAGCTTTATCTACCATACCTGCTTTTTTCGCCCATCTTAATTGAGGAGTTTCCCAACATTCATGGCCGCACACCGGGCATATTGTCTTTACCCATTGCTTGTTCGAAGGCTTTGGAATATTCTTCACCAATGGCATACAGGCCGTTCCTAATTTATTCATTTTCTTCACCCCAATCTAATGCTTCTTGATATTTTTTCACCTTGTATCTATCTCCTTTGTGCTAATATATCCTTTCTTCGCACATCAAATTCAATACCTCTTTAGTATTAGTATAATAAATCTTAATATCGGTAGTGTAACATCCATTCTGTTCCGAATAACATGGAACAAAAAACATGTTATTTGGATTACCAAATCTAAACCCTGACCCTTTATTATCGTCACCATAACCTTTTACTACCTCAAATATAAGGTTATCTTCAAATTCAGTTTCCATCGCAAGCGTATCCTCTAAAGACTTAAAATCAGCAAAGTTGTATTCACAACAATCTTGTACGTGATCATATGTAATTTTATTGCCATTGCTGAACACTATAGCTTCATCTGTAACCTGTATTATTTTCATTTTCATCTTTTCCTCCTTTAAAATGGTAAATCATCCTCTTGTAATCTAAATTCACTGTCGCTAGCATCATGTTCAGTACCTTGATTACCCGCATCATAACTTGGTGTGTTAGCAGTACTGTTTGTTCCTTTAGGCTCCAAAAATTGAACAGAGTCTGCGACAATTTCGGTCACATAGACACGTCTTCCACTCTGGTCGTCATAGCTGCGTGTCTGAATTCTTCCTTCCACACCAACTAAGCTTCCTTTATGCGTATACTGTGCTGTATTATCAGCAACCTTATTCCAACATACACAGTTGATAAAATCCGCTGTTGGCTGTCCTTCGGTCTTGATTCTGCGATCGCATGCTACGGTAAAGGATGTAACACTGAATCCCGATTGTGTTTTGCGTAATATTGGATCTTTGGTTAATCGACCGACTAAAATCACTCTATTGATCATACGCCTAAAACCTCAATGTAATTGTCATCATTATTATCAAGATATTCCATCAATGCCTCAATATCTTCTATTTCGTAATCAACCGCTTCATCGTACACGATACTATAAATTATCGTGCTAAGCTGTCCGTATGTAAATTTCATTTTTATCATCCTCCATCATTTTATAAGGACAATATCTCAGACACGTCTTTACCAATTTATATCCAATATGCCAAGGAGCTTTTGTCATTCTTTTGTTTGTTTTCTTTTCATATTTCTTAGCACATTCTTCTATTTTTGGATGTCTACATTTATACCCACCGGCCAATCCCGTTCCTTCGTAGTTACAATATTTGCATTCAGCACATTTCATTTTCTGTCTCCATTGCGGCTTCTTTACTAATCATTTCAAACTCATACACAAATACATAAGGATTTACTTCCCATCTATATTTATCCATATTTGATTTTTTGATTGTTGAATTCCATAAATGAGAAAATCTTTTAATTCCTGTATTACAATCTTCACACTCTTTTTCCACAAACCCTATCGTATTATTATCATATCCTCCAATCAATCCAAAACCTTTACATGTTGGGCAATATTTTTTATTGATAGGATAACGATCAAAACAAGGCACACCTTCTAGCATAGCTTGCTCTTCTGTTATATCTTGCAATCGCTCTACTCTTACATTTGTTACCCGTAAAAAAATGCGTGCTGCTTCTTTTGGCATATGTATGGATGGTTTCCATTTAAATGATATTCCTAAATTTTTCAGAGTAGTCCACTTATTATCAGCCATGTAATAAAATTCTTTATATTTACTTTTAAAAAATGTTTCACGCACATACAGAACATCGTTTATTTTATATTTTGGCTTTCTAACTATCTGTGTCATTCCATTATCGCTTATAAAGGAACAATATCCATATTGGATATCATATCCACTGCCCATATTCCAGCCCAAAAACTTAAATCCCTGTGGTACATCAATAACGCGTCTTGTTACTGTTTTTCTACCATCCAAAATAGCACGCACCATTTCGGTGTTAAATAAAATCGGTTTCATAATTAATAATTCCTCTCTGTGATTGTTTTTTGAATTGATTCAAAACAGTTTACACATTTCACAATCCTTCCAGTACCGTCATTCGCGGCATATAACCAGCCACCAATTCCATTACAATAAGTACGTCCATCACGTTCTTTTTTTTCAAAACATTTATCACAATAAATACCAGATGGTACATAAATCTCTTTTTCTATGTTTATTTTCATTATTCTTCACCATTCCTCCAACATACCGTCAATATATTCCTTGGTTTCTCTTAAGATAGCCATGGCATACTCACCACTTTCTTTCATGCTCCATTTATATCGTTTTGCATTCGGCGTTTCTTCTCCAATGGTTACAATAATGTGACGTAATACATTCTCTAACACTTTTAAATTATTAAGGTGTCTTCCATCAGTATTGGTTTCTCCAACGGCTTCAACACTTCCAACAAGTTTGTCAATAACCTCGCATACCAATTCGCTTCTACGCACAACTTCTTGTTTTTCTTCTACAGTCATTTTTCTTCATTCTCCTTCTAACGCAACCTTATAAAGTTGCGTTGCACGATTGCAACCAATTTAGGTTGCGTTATTACATAACATCTTTTAATGCTTTTCCAGTTGAATACAGTAAGTCATATGGAAAATCATTATCTTTAAGAAAATCAAAATATTCCGATGTAGATTTGAATTTTCTGATATTATCTGGCTTTGCATGTGTGTACTGAGTGCATAGAATTTCTTCTAAAGCGTCTTTGTAATTTTTTATGTCAATGTTTTTATTGGCTGTTCCCATACAAATTGTATTATTACCAAACATATTTGGCATGGCATAACAATATAGCTTAGTATTCATTCCATCATACTCTTTGAAACAATACGCTTCTAATTGTTTGATTTGTCCTGCGTGGTGGCATATTACATAAATGCTGTTCGGAAACTTTACTTTATATGCTTTACCGGCATATGTTACGATGCGTTTACGCTCTGTTTGTTTCATTATGATGCAGTTTTGTGATATAGCTATTAATTCATCGTCTGCTATGATTAGATCTTTTTTATAATCAATATTAGCATCTTGCCCAAGCATCGAACTTAAACTATCAATGAGTTGCTTTATGCTTACTGCTTTAAAATAGTTTTTTTGCTTATCACTAACAAGCATTTCCGCATCTTCTACTTGATCAGAAATTCTAAAAATCATTTCCATTAAAATATCACCTCTCTTGTTGATATACATGTATTTAATCTGTCTAACAGCTCCAAAGCTTTGTAATTGTTAACTTCACTGTTTAAATAGACGAAAATGTCATCTTCGTAGATTTTCCTTTCTTTATTACCGAGCATCATCATTATTTCTTTAATTTCTAGATCATTAAGACTATCTTCATCATATGTTCCTCCACTATAATCAATCAATCCATAATAGTACAATCCTGGCGACACTTCGGAAAAATCAAGCATATTTAACAACTGATCAAGATTTTTTATACCTTCGTCATTTTCATCGACCACTACGATGCAACTTGACATATATACATCCTCATACATAGTTCCTAGTTCTCCATCTTCAAAAGCATTCAAAATTTCTTTATCTGATAATAAATTTCCTTTGCCTAAATAATCACCGTCTGTGATCTCGCTAAATTCTTTCCAACTTTCCAAATACTCTGATAAAATATTTGGTTTTAGTCCTCTTAACCTACGGCCTGTATTTGTATATTCCATAAATTGATATTCAAAAGGAGCGTCGTTAACTTCTATTATTGCGTCTTTAGAAAAACAATGTATTAACACCTTAAGCATCGCATTTTCATTGTAATTAAGTGCATCTCTTGCGTGATAGTCATTAATTAATCCACTAAATAGATAAAATTCATCATTTTGAAATCCGTTGTTTCTGGCATGTCGTATCCCATCAAGCAAATTGTCAACCGACCCTTGGTCTTTACAGTGCTCACATAATTGTTTTACGTACCAACCATATGTATCTCGCTCCAAGTCAATTTTGGGGAATGATATGTAATGTTTCAAATCGCTTAACAACGCTAACACCTACCTTTATCTCGCCGTGTAGCAAAGCACTGATGTGCTCTATTACCACGTTGGCCATCTTTAGGTTTGTGACCATATACTGAATATTTCCGGCTGCAGCTTGTGCTTCGCAGCTCTTTTCTGTTGGATGCTTGTCTAAATCAAACTTATAGGCATCACCGCGTAATTTACCGACGATTTTTTGGCCATCCTTTACCACCACATACACATCACCTTCATACTCACTATTTGCTGAATCAATATACACACATTCATCTAACTGCTTGAATGTTTTTTCTAATAAGATGCGCGTCTTGTTATTGTCAACGCAACCGATAAGCACAGGTGTATAATTCTCATACTTTTTAAGAAGTTCTAGGATTTCATCTTTCGTTATGTAATGATCAATTGATTCACAAATGTTTCCATAAAACGTATTGATTTTCTTTGCTAATGCGTTTGCCTTATTTTCTCCGATATCGTGCTGTTGGTACGCTTGACGTACCATGTTCTTTTTTTCTACGATATCGCCGTCAATTAAGACCATTTCACTGCCTGTGTGCATGAGTAGCTTTGGTAAATCCCTAGCCACCAGGGAGCCGGTTCCGCCGACCCCCACAATGATAAATACGTATTTCATACTTTTAACCTTTTGCGTGTTTTTGAAAAGACACTACTAACATGTTGTCATCTTGAATGTAATCATATGAGACAGACCCGGAAAAATCATAAAACCCATGTCGAAGCATTTCTTTAGAAATCTCATCAGTAGAGTATTCCTTTTCATCCTGGAAAACGTGAGTTACATCCTGCTCACTGTGGTTAAAGAACATTCCGAAAGGAAATTTATATTTATTTTCCTTTACTTTTGCTTCTTTCTTGTCTGTTTTGGTCGCTTTTGGTTTTGCTTCTTTTTTAGGTTTTTCCTGCTTTTCTACTTCTGCAGGCTTTAACATACTCATTAAGTCCATTATTCTACCTCCCTGTTTGGCTGATTAAGGTATGCGCATGCTGCTGTGGTATCATCTTTTTGATATATCAGCATTCTGTCATTGAAACTTAATAACACTTGATCTTCTTTTTCCAACTCAATGATTTTAATTACATCGTCGATATACACTTTAACGTTAAGTTTACTTCCTTTTACTAATTTTCCGTCTAATGTAATGTCAAACTCATTTGTTTCTGATGCTGCTTTTGCTCGGAGTTCGTTATCATTTAAAATTTGTAATTCGTTTGTGTATCCTCTCAGCATCTTAAGTGATTCTAACAAATGTTTTTTGTTGACAGTAATAGCGCATACTTGATTGATGTTTAGTTGCGGCATATCCATTGCTACAACCATCAATGATGTATAAAACAATTGACCTTCGCTGTTTACAAACGCTGCTCTTTTCCCGTCGGTCATGCATGTATTAGTATCTTTTATATACTTGAATGCTTCTTTAGGCACGCAAATAGTGTTTTTTATGCCGGTATCGGCCTTGCGTATATAAATGCACTTAGAATCTGTGATGAGATATCCTGTAGGTGTTATGTTAACACCATTAAGCTGTACCCTTGTTTGATCATTGCCAACAAATTTTTGCCCAGGTTCAAAGTCATTTGAGTTAACACTAATTTGTATTGTGTTATCACCAAGACTTGTATCCGGTATACATGCATCTGTCATATTAGCTAATACAATTTTGCTTTTTGGCATTTTGACAAATATCTTATTGTCTTTTATTGTTAAGTCAAAAGATACAAACATAGATAAAGTGTGACAATCCTTCTTACTAAGCGTAAACGTCATTTCATCGTTTTTTTCATCGGCATTAAACATAGTGATAAAACCATAGTCATTTTCTGTGTTATGTATTGTAACCACACCATTTTTAACCTCTATGCGATTTGTGGTCATGGCATTCTTAAACATTGATCCTATAAATTTCATACTATGCTACCTCTTCCATGCACATTTGCACATTTTTTTGTTCGATACCATGCAGCATAAATATATCTTTCAACGCTGTTTCAACCTCATCCGGCATTTCTTCTGGTACAAGCATATAATTGATCATTTCCTGTTCGCATACATGTGTTGTCTTGTTTACTTCTTTTGTTAAACTGCTTAATGTGATACCTTGTGCTTTCATGCGCTTACACATGGTCTCGTATGTTTTTTGCTTCATTGCTGTTCTCCTTTCAGTTTCTCCATCATAGCTTTGATTTCATCATCATCTACTTGTTGTCTCAATAACATCTTGGTTTTCGTACCATTCAGGAAGTTGTTTATTAGTTTTCATAGGTGTAGGCTTATTTAAATAACTTTCAAATTTATTACCGAACAATGTTTCTGGTCTTATGTACTTACACATTTTAGGATCCGAAAGCCATTCATCACATTTGATATCAATTACCTTTTTGAAGTCGTCGATTGCGAAACCTTCGTTGTACCTCGCTTTGATCTTCTCTTTTGTTTTTTTAGATTTATAGCGATACTGAGTTCCTGCTTTCTCGTTCAAATAATCAATGATTTCTTTGTACGGTATATTATCTTCGATGTCCTCTTTACCAGTAGGTACGTCGTCGGAAACATCTGTTTCAGACAATATATCTTCACTAACCTTACCTAACCTAACCTTACCTAACCTAGGTGTACAATTTGTATCCAATATGTATCCATTCTGTATACAACCTTCATTTCTAACGGTATATGCCTTGTTTTTCTTGATTTCAAGCATATCTTTTTCATGCTCATATGCAGTAGGTTTATATCTATCTTTTTGAATGTAGTTATGCATTTTCCAATGCTTAATCACACATATTCCAGTATCAAATAAATAGATGAATTTTTTTATAAGTAGGAGCTTCATATCATCTTCTGAAGCCCCTATCATTTTTTGTACTCTTTTTGGATTTCCAAGAAAACCGTCATCATCAGCTTTCATTCCTAAATGGAAATATAAAGCCTGTGCTGATAAAGGCATATCTTGAAAAGCATCACTATCTATTATTTGTGATGTAAACATTCGTCTTTCTGCCAATTTACCACCTCGTTTTTATGTTTCCTTTATCTCAATCCCATATTTTTCTTCCATCATTCGCTTTTTCAACCGGTATACGGGAGTTAATCAGATAAATCGTATTCATATAAATTACCATGTATCAATTCATAATGGTAGCATGTGTGACACAATCCACGCGCATGATGAGTTGTTTCTTTACCGCATCTTTTACATATGATTTTCTTATGTTCTGCATGTAAACTAGGGTGTTCATATCTGGTTGTTAATTGCAAATTCTCTAGCCTGTTATCATCCTTTATTCCGTTTATATGGTGCACATGTTCATAAGTTTCTAATTTTCTACCTAAATGGCGCATCATAACAAGTCTATGCTCTTCCATGTCACGTCCATTGACCCTTATGTATTTATAACCTTCCGGAGATAAATGCCCACCTTTCCACTTCTTGATTGTATTGTTATATTTTTTTGATTCTGCCTCACAGTTCTTGCTACAATAATGATTTTTACGTCGTTTTAAATAACATGGGTATGTATTATATTCTTTTCCGCAATAATCGCATTTTGCCTTTACCATATCAATCTCCTAACTTTATCCAATTTATCTCTGTTTTAACCGCTCCATATTTGTTCTTTTTAGGCTTTATGGGAGGTGTTTGCGCAGAGGTATACTTACGTCCGTCTGGGTAGTTTATCATACTAACATGTCACGATAATAAACCGTGTCTATGCCAAGTTGTTCAGCATACCATAACGTTTTATCAATGAGCTTCCCCATCTCTTCTTTGTTCATTTTGCTGGACCCTATAAACACTTTACACCGTGCCCATCTAGTACCGTTCTCGCGGTTTTCATAACCGAGTACCTGTAATGCTCTGACTTCTTGTTTGAGCGTTTCTAGCGCTTCTGCAAGGCATGTAATGTATTCAAACTTGGCACCTGCCTGCGATAACAATATGCAGTACATATCCCAGTCATCATCTGAGGATGCGTTTGGGTGCTGCGTTATCTCATGGATCAGCGCCCACAAATAATTATTTTGATTAATGCTGCGTTTGTTTTTAACCTCAGCAATCTCTAATGTATAAGGCTTTTTTTGTAAGTCTTGACAGTATCGTTTGTAATGATAATTTGATACTTCAAATGTTACTTCAAGGTTTCCATCCTCATTGATTGCTTTGCGTAGATAATTAGCAACTATCTTTGTCTTAGCCATCTTTACGATACCTCAACTTGGTTTCATCCCAATCAGGATAATGACGTTTTAAATGCTCTCTCATGGCTAATTTATACCTATCTGTATGTTGACCTTGGTCAGCTTGCTGATGGCATGTTACGCATCCGCAGACAAGATTTTGAGGTATGCCTAAGCCACCGGCTCCGCGGGATATATAGTGGCATATTTGAGGATGTGAGAGGTGACGACCGCACCATATGCATTTATCGCCATCTCTCTGTCTTACTTCTGCTCTTACCTTAGCGCTTATGTCGCAAGCTTTGCTGCGTTTACTTTTTCCCATACTTCTTTTCATACTCCTGTATTAAAGCTTTATACGCATTCACAAGGTTGATCATTGTTTGCAAATCAGTAGATGCATCTTGTGATACAATACCAAAGTGTTTCTTTAGCCAAGTTGCTGTAGCATCACTTCGATAATCAATTCCCATGGCATCCATTTTTTTTCTTAGCGATGACCATTCCAATGTCCATACATTGAGTTGCTCTTCTGTATTATTTTTATTGTTTTGTTGCTCTTTTTGCTCATTTGAATCAGCATCTTTTGTATCATCAATATTAAATAATCCGTTTAATGCGTACTTACGGGCATATGACGATGTGGATCCTGTAATTTGACTTTCATCCATACCTTTTTTAGCCACACTTTCACGGGCATATGCACAGCATTTGATTGTTTGGTCACTTTCCCAATCATACAATTCAGCAACAGCCTTTATGTAATGCCATCCATCATAAATTTCAGCTTCATCACTAATAATAAGGGTTGTCTTGTTTTTTTTACATAACGGCTTAACCGCCTCAAGGATGTCCTCACAATTACGATAGTTATATTTCCCAAACTTGTTATACTGATTTTTTGGTGCTTTTAATTCACACTGTATACTTGATAATTTCTCAAGTAGCGATATAGTTTTTTCTGTCATGCTTGTTACCTCGCTACTCAGCTGTTTCAGTGTCACACTGGTTATCACTGCACTCTGCATGTTTACTCCTGTAGTAAGGGCACCATTTGTTTACGTTACAATAATTATCACAACGATTATCAGCACCTTCACGCTTTACGATGCTATGTTTGTCATCAAGCATTAAATTGTCAAAATATGCTTTTGCATCACCTTCTGTTTTGAATAACTTCACAGCCGATTTGCGACCTTTTTTCATAATTGCATATGTATCATCCTTATGCCAGCGTTCTGTTGGTGTACAGTTTGGTAAATCTGCATCATCCATTTGCTCACAATCACTCAATTCTTCAAATCGTTGTTTTATCCATTCTTCAATTTCTTTAAAATCATCATCCGTAAAATCCCATCCAATACGATATACAGGGTGTTGAGGATAATTACCGCCCTGCAGAGCCTTTGTTTTACTATGGTCTTTTAGCATGGCCACAATCTCGCCTCTGTTTGCATCAAAACCAATTTGTCGTAACATCCAACAATAAATGAGTGTTTGCTTGCGGTACTCATCCCAATCATTTTTTAGTACCTTTTGAACGCTTGCTGTCTTGTAATCCGTTACTGTTCCAGTTGCATCGTTGTAAAGGTCAAAAATGCCACTTAATTTATAGCCATTCAGCATATCGACTACAAATTTATTTTCTTTTAATTCTTCCAACTCTTCCTGTGATTTTTCCAAGATGCTGTGTACAGCAGTACCAAATATTAACCAAATCATATCTGATACGTCTTGCTCTATTTCATCGTCATGTCTACGCTCTAAGATTGCTTGACATGGCCCTTTTAATAACGCCGTAACGCTGTACTGCTTAGGTGTATATTTGTGATTGCGTGTAACTGCATCAACTAACGGTGCAGGCAGATTGTATTTGTTTGTTATCTTCATTTGTTTTTCTCCTTGCTTAAATGCTTGATATAGTCGATTATCGCCTTTAACTTTTCATTTGCCATTTCGTAAGTTAGATAAATGGTATATGATTCATCAGCATTTTTATTATTTATCCATCTGTTTAAATGAATATCCACCCAAACCGACTGTGTATGAGGGGAATACTCAACAAAAATATCATGTTTTTTACATTCATATGCTACTGCTATTAATTCACCCAGTAATTCAGCTGTTGTCTTCATCCTCTTTCCTTTCTCTCCACTCTTGCTCTTCATGGAGTGCTTTAATATCTGCCAGCTCATTTACTGACAAATCGTCGCTGTAATACTCATCTGGTCCTTTGGCTGGCATAATGTCACCTTAACGTAAAGTACAACTCTACTGCTCCTATATAAGCTAGCAGCAATATAATCATTCGCCACGCTAAACCGTAAGTGATTTGTATCCATAGCTTAAATCTTTTCATGATGTTACCTTATTAGCAGCAATGATATCTTCTAAGATATCTTTAGGGCACGTATATTTCTCAATGATTTCGTTAACATCATCAAGATATTTGCGTTTGATTGCTTTGTATGAGCGTACGCCAAATTTATGTTTAATTTCACGTCCGATATCTGCATATACTCGACCACGCAGTGAATCATCACGATATGCTGGTGTGCCGTGTCCACCTAAAATTTTAGTACCGAGCTGTCTAACTGCTTTTTGGACATCGTCACATTCTACTGGTAAAAGAGGGATATCTTTTTTGAAATTCTGTAAATCGTCATTGATTTCTTCAACACGCCCTGCTGTTTCACTTGATAATGCTAAAGCAATTCTTACTTGCTCTGCCAATGATGGGATTACAGTTTTTCTGAAATAAGAATCAACAAGTTTGTCGTATAGTTCCCATGCCTTATCTGTGTTTAGCGACTTGGCATGAAGGAAAGCGCCTTTTTCCGTCCATAAATACATTGATCTAACTTTTTGATTTTGCGTTCCGCAATTTGCGGATTGCAAAAATGATGATAGTTCTTCGCCCTGAAGGAAGAAGTAATGTTTACCTTCTTGATAACGTTCTTTGTTAGTGTTGAAATTTTGAGAAATGCGTTTAACTGACGTGTCATAAGATTCAGCCAGTTGTTGAGTGTTCAGAATTCTTTGATTCTGATATGTAATGATTTTTAATTCATTCATTTTTTTCAATTCCTTTCTGAAATATGTGATATGATTGTGTAATAAAGAAAGGGTTGATAAAATGAAATTAAATCCTGATTGTGTACGTTCTGTATTGCTGTATTTAGAAGAAAATCAACTTATGGATGATAAAGGACTAATAAACCCTATTTATTCATCAAAATTGCCTGATAAACTTACCAAATACAAAAACTCTGATGTGTTGTATAGTATTAAACAATTAGATGAATATGGCTATATAGAAACGCGTCAATTTGATACTGTTAATTATTCTTCTGCTATTTTAGACATTACTCCATATGGTCATGAATTTTTAAAAAATATCCACAATGATACAACATGGAATAAAACTAAAGAAATAGCCCAACAAGTTGGTTCTACTTCTCTAAACACCTTAGCAAACATAGCTTCATCTGTTGTTGCTAGTCTTATTACCGCTGCCATACAAAGTCAACTGTGATTCTATTGCTTTTTTTGCTGAATCATCCACAATTATTTTAATTTCATCATAGCTTTTTAATAATATTTGTTCGTTAGAAAAATTTCCTCCTGATAAGCAAATGATGCGCGTTATCAATACAGGTAATTCAACATTTAACAAATATTCTTTTTCTTGAGCATAATTTTTCATTATCTCAACTCCCTTGCTTTTTATTTGTTTCCCTCGTATAATATATTTGAACTTATATATAAGGGTTCGACGTTAGATGCGGGTACTTTCCAAGGTTAAGACGCATCTTTTTTTGTATCAATCCTACATTGTGTTCTCTCTTCAAAATAACGTTTGGATACCCTGCCACTAATTGTGAAGATACCTTTTTCTTCTAACTCTTTATTAAGTTCTTTAATTACTGCATATGCCTTTGTTTGTTTGACACCCGTTATTTCTTGGATGTCTTCTGCTGTTAGGTATTGCCTTTCCATATGTCACCTAACCTTTCTTGTCTTGTGAGTTATTGCTATTGGTAGTAGTGTTTTAACTTACTGCTAAAAACCATCATGTGTCTTTTTAAGACACTTGGTTGCTAAAAAAAATCATGTCCATTTTAGTAGCACTTAAATTATAGCGCTTCTTAAAAAAGCTCATTTCTGCTTTATTAAAGGCGGCACCCCCTTTCTCATTAAGTTTAGCTGAAAATGTTTGCTCTGAAATCCCCATCATACTAGATAAAGTTCTTTGTGTATCGTTATGCTCAGCCATAAGTGCTCTAAACAAAGCTTTATTCAATTTTATCACCTCCGTGTCTTATTAAGACACCATAATTATATTCTCTCAATCATTGCATGTCAACACAATTTGTGTCTTTTTTTTAAACTCGTTAAAAATGATTTGAATTTTAATACACCAAGTGCTAAAATGAAATCATAGGAGGACGGTTATATGGATACAGGTGACATAATTAAGTCTCTAAGAGAAAGAAACGGTTGGACTCAAGAAGAATTAGGAGAAAAGGTTGGTGTTAAAAAGTCAGCCGTTGCGAAGTGGGAGAATGGGCGTGTTGAAAATTTAAAACGAAATATGATTGAGTCTTTATCAAAGCTTTTTGGGGTTGCGCCAAGTTATCTAATGGGATGGGATGACGGTAATCGTTTTTTTCATAAGAATTTGAGATTCTTGCTTGAATATCATGAAAAGGATATCAATACATTATGCAATGAAAGTGAAATAAGCACCGATAGGATTAAGGGTTTCTTACATGATAAGTTAGACCCCACAAAAAAGGAACTATTCACAATCGCAGCTATTTTTCAAGTTGACCCAATAGAATTATTAACTAAAAAAATGACCTCAATAAGTCATATCTACTCTGATGAATATGGCGATGACACATCAACTATTTTAGATGAAATTGAATTGTATTACGGGTATGGTATACGGCAAATAGTAGAACAGGCTAAAAATCTAAATACCGATGGATGCAATAGAGTTATAGAATATATCCGCGATTTGAGCGATAAATACAAAAAGGAGGAATTATAAATGGGGTTATTCAAATCGTTATTTAAACCAAATTTTGAGTTATTTGCTGGTGATATCATACTATTATATGCGTTTGAAAATTCAAGAAATATAAATAAAGAATATAGTGGATACTTTAAGTATAAATATGGTATAGAAGCTAAAGAAAGAGTATCGCTTCTAATTAAAAACGGATATCTTGAAAAAGCTTCTTTAGAACAATCATTGAATTGTTTAAAAGTGGTTGATTTAAAATCATTATGTAAAAAACACGATATATCAACCACTGGAAAAAAAACTTCACTTATTGAAAAATTAAAAGATATACCAGATATCAAATATGATATAGAAAACGATATATATACGTTATCTGAATTGGGAAAAAAAACACTGCATGATAATTATGATTATGTAAAATATCATATAAATTCTTTTGATATAGAACTAAATGAATTTTCACAATTATTATCCATTTATGGTAATTACGATAATGTTATAATCAATGTATTAAATCAAAATGAAATAAAATATGCTGTAAAAGACTATTGGAGTTTATACAGAAACAATAAACTTAATTTAGCCAAATATTATCATTTAAAAGGTGATATTTATCACGAATTCCTTTACTATTTAGAAACATTCTATTGTGACCTAAGTGGCTATGGTAATTCTTTTAGAGGAAAATTAAACGATTTAATGATAGCTCCCGGTATTGTAAATTTTTTTAAACACAACTCTCAAATTTATATGCCCGATATGATAGATAAGTGTATATATGAATGTAAAATGCCAAGAAATTATTTCAGCAAAAGACAATTTGAGGATGTCATAAATTATTTATTAGTTCACGAAACAATAGATATAGATACTTTACTAAAGTTTCGCAAATAACCAACAAAAAAACACCCGGCGCTACCAACACCAGGTGTCATGCGGTACTACCAATACCGCAGTATAGAAAAATTATGTCCTCACAAGACGATACTTTTTCTATACCCTATTTTAGCAGATTTTAATTAAGAAAGAAAGAGGATATAAAAATGAAACGTAGACCAAAAGGAATGGGATCTGTCACATATTTAGGAAAAGGACGCAGAAAGCCATTTGTAGCCACTTTAAACAAAAAGTGTATTGGTACTTATAAAACGAAGAACGAATGTGAAAAAGCATTATTGAAGTACATTATAGTCAATAACAATATGGTTCCTGATTATCTTGATGCAGAACTAATTGATGATTACATATCTTTTATTTATGAAATGCAACAAAGTAATTTATTATCAGATGATATATTGGCTTGTTGTAATTTAGAAATGGTAGAAAAGCTTTTCAAACAACAAATGATTTCATCTGGTAAATATATTGAGAAAACTCAATCTCTAATTGAAGTCTTGACCTTTAAAGAAATATGGGAAATAGAATATGCACGTTTATGTAATGACAAATCTCAATCATGGAGAGAAAATAGATCAGCCGGTTTCAAAAACTTATCTCATTTGCACGATATGTACATAACACAAATAAAAATATCTGATATACAATCGTGTTTTGATGAGGCGATGAAACAAAAAAGTGGTATATCAAAACTCAATAGCATAAAAAATGTATGCTCAATTGTATATAATTACGCAATAAGAAACGAAATAATCGAACCTGATAGGAATTTGCCACAGTATATAATGTATAAACCAACAGCCGAAAAAAGGGCGAAACGAAAACCTTTTACTAAGGATGAAATAAAAACATTATTTAATGACGATACAATAGAAAGTAAATTGATTTTGACATATATCTATACTGGTATGCGTCCTATTGAATTACTTACGATACAAAGAGAAAGTATACATATAGAAGAACGATATATCATTGCCGGGGTAAAAACAGAAGCAGGAAAAAATAGAATAATCCCTATACATAAGGATATTATGCCTTGTGTACGCGATTTATTAAATGACACCAATGTTTATCTATTTACAGGAAAGAAAAACAAACACATTTATAACATATACAGGTTAGCATACCATGACACTATGAAGAGATTGTCTTTACAACATAATGATACTTACGATACTAGACACACCTTCTCCACGCTGTCTAAATTATGCAATTTAGATAATGCTGTTCGTAAAAAAATACTTGGCCATTCGTGCAACGATATAACAGATGACGTTTACACACATGAGCCAATTCATTATCTAATAGATCAAATTGATAAAATAAATTTGTTAGACTATTTTATAAAAT